>CAZRQE010000069.1:0-19125 GCA_964602175.1 uncultured Gemmatimonadaceae bacterium
TTGTCGAGGTTGCTGGTGACGCCGTAGGCCAGCGCGACGGCCATCTCGAAGGCGTTGGGCGGGATGATGCCCCGGTATTCGCGGAAAAAGTGCGAGTGCATGTCGATGAAGCCGGGGATCACGGTCTTGCCGGTGCCGTCGATGGTGTGATCGGCTCCGGCCGCGTCGCATTCGGCCATTGCTCCGACGCAGGTGATCCTGCCATCCGTGGCGACGAGCGTGCCGTTCTCGATGACCTGCCGGTTCTCGAGGGTGACGATGCGGGCACCCGTGATGGCGACCGTGCCCATCCCGAGCGAGCCGCGGGGGACCCGGAGCGCGATCCGGAAGGTGTCGGTGGTCTCGGCCGCAACGTCGTGCGTGTAGTAGCTCGCCGCGCTGCCGAACTCGACCGTGTTGGCGTCGCGCCAGCCGGGGAAGATGCCGCCGCGGCGGCTCAGTTGCCGCACGGGGAGCTTCCCGCCCTTCTTGGCGACCGCCACCGCACCTCCGATCCCCGCCGCCCCGCTGGGAACCGGCACCAGATACGCGTTGTCGCCCTCGTTGAAGGCGGCGTGACGGCCGTCGGGGGAGATCATGACCTCGTCGGCCCAGGGGAGGACGAGGTGGACGCGTGGGTCGGAGCCGTCGCGCGCGACCGAACGCAGCCGCGTGGAGTCGCCCATCGTGCGGTAGAAGATGCGCCCGTCCGGGCCGAAAGCGCCCCGCACGAACTGGGTGCGGGTGGGCAGCGTGTTGCCGGGGACGCGGACGACGCGCTGGCCGGCGGAACCCATGCCCGCCTGGTCACCGGTTTCAGCGCCGCCGCCCGGTCCGGCCGCCGGGAAGAGCACCAGGTCGTACCACGGGTTGTGCGCGACCGAGCGGTAGCGGACCGTGGCGCCCGACCCCCGCGTCGCCAGGATTTCGGTGCCGTCCGGGCTCCACTGGGTGTGGGCGTACTCGCCGGGCTCGGCGCTGACCTGCCGCGGGCTGCCGCCGTCGGCGCCGATGGTCATCACATGGCCGGTCCCATTCTCGTCTACGGTCGTGTAGGCGATCGACCGGCTGTCGGGCGACCAGGACGGCGAGTACTCGAAGCGCTTGCCCGTGTCGGAGGTGAGTCGGCGGGGCGTCCCGCCGGGCAGATCCATGACCCAGACGCGGCCGGCGGCGACAAAGGCGAGCCGCTCACCGTCGGGCGAGCCAGTACTCCAGCGTGTGAAGTTGATGGGGACAGGACCGTCGTCGATGCGGAAGGCCTGGTAGGCCTGCTCCGAGATCACCCTGTGGACGCGCGCGGTGAAGGGAATGGTCGAGACCTCGCCGCTGGCCACATCCAGTCGCCGCAGCTTCCCTCCCTGCGCGATCACGATCGACGCGCCGTCGGGCGCCCACGCGTAACCGGGCAGCATGCGGATCGTCTTCATTCCCTCGGTCATGTCCTGCGCGATCGGGTCCATGACGATCCGCTCGGACCCCGTCTCCAGGTCGCGCACCCAGAGCGCCGTGCTCGGGCCGAACTCGTGCCCCTTCCACTCGATCGTGGCGTCGGGGAGGCGGCGCGCGAAGGCGACGTGGCGTCCGTCCGGGGAGATTTCGCCCGCGAAGCCGCCGCCGCCCGACAGCCGATACTGCCGCGAGGGCACGCCGCTCGTGACCTGCGTGACCTCGCCGCTCTCCAGGTCCATGCGGCGGATGTTCATGGTGCCCTGCAGGGCGTCGCGGACCAGCGCACCGTCCACCGGTTCGGCGAAGATATCGTCCACCGCCCACGGCACCGTCTGCCCCGGCGTGCGCACGTGGTAGAAGACGAACCGCCCGTCCTCGGACACCGATGGCCACGACGCACTGCCCCCGTCGCTGGAGACGACCTCGATCCCCGTGCCGCCATCGACGTGGTACATCCAGATCCCGCCGCTCTGCGCCACCAGGATGTACTCGCCGTCGGCGGTCCACTCGGGCATCGTCACGCGGGTGTCCATGCTGGACTGCACCTGGCGCGGGTTCGACCCGTCCGCGTCCATCACCCAGAGGTTCGTCTGGCCGGCCCGGTCGGAGATAAAGGCGATGCGCGTGCCGTCGGGGGAGTACCTGGGATGGTAGTTGACCGCGACGCCGCTCTCCTGCGTGAGGCTTTCGGCCTGCCCGCCCTCCGCGGGGACGCGGTAGACGTGCGCGAGGAGATCGAAGACGATCCACCGTCCGTCGGGCGACATGTCCACCGACATCCAGGTCCCCTCGTCGGTCTCGAAGTCGATTTCGCGGGTATCGCCCCGCGCGAGGGTGACGTCCCAGTCGGCGTTGTCGGAGCCGTCCGTGCCATCGGCGTCCTGTGCGAGGGCAGGGGCGGGGAGGGCGGCTGCGGTGGCCGCAAGAGCGAGGGCGACCGCGAGGGAAACGATGGCTGCGGCGCGAGACATGGGTGCCTCCGAGGCTGGAGCGGAGCGGTGGGACACCCGGTCAGAATAGGGAGCGGCGGCGCGGTGGGCCACTGCACGGCACACGAGGCGTTCAGCACGCGAGGGAGCGCCCGGAAGCTCCCGCGGCAGGACTCGAACCTGCGACCCGACGGTTAACAGCCGTCTGCTCTACCAGCTGAGCTACGCGGGAAAAAAGATGGAGCCACGCAAGATCGCCCGACCGGGGTCCCCGAGTCAACCGGGATTCGGTTCGGCTACACGTTGAAACGGACGTGCAGCAGGTCTCCGTCAGCCACGACGTAGTCCTTTCCTTCTACGCGCATCAACCCGGCTTCCTTCACCGCGTGTTCGGACCCGTAGTGCGCGAATGCCTTGTAAGGGATGACCTCGGCGCGGATGAATCCCCGCTCCATGTCGCTATGGACACGCCCGGCGGCTTTCCGCGCCACCGTGCCCCGGCGGATCGTCCAGGCCCTCACTTCGTCCTTTCCGATGGTGAAGAAGGACACCAGGTCCATCAAGCCGTACGCGGCACGGATGAAACGCGCCAGCGCCGGCTCCGACAGTCCCATGTCTTCCAGGAACTCCGCCTGGTCTTCCGCGTCGAGGGCGGCGATCTCGGCTTCGACGCCGGCGGACAGGATCATCGCCGCGCCTCCCATTCCGCGCGCCTCCCCGGCCAGGGCGGGGTCGAGCGCCCCGTCGGCCCGCTCCTCTTCCACGTTGACCGCCACCAGCAACGGCAGATCCGTCAACAGCCCATAGCCTTTCAGGAATCCCCGGTGCAGCTCCGCCTCCGAGAGCAGCCGCAGGGCCCTCCCGTCCTCCAGGGCTGCGGTCATCGTCTCGAAGGCGTCGATTTCGCGAATGTCGGCTCGTTCCTTGCGCGCACGATCCAGGCGGCGCTCCACGACCGCCAGGTCCGCAAGAACACATTCGTCGTGGAAGGCGCGAAGGTCGCCGAGAGGGTCCGGGTCGGTGTCAAGCACGGGATTGAGGAAGTCGCGCAGCACCAGGCACAGCGCTTCCCGGTCCCTGATCTCCTGCAGGCTGTTCGGCGACAGGTAGCGGGCCCCGGCACCGTGCTCGCCCGGGACATCGCGGAGGTTGATGGTCGCGTACGTGGTCTTCTTCGGCGAGATCACGCCGGAAAGAAGGTCAAGGCGTGGATCGGGCACGCGAACCGTCCCCACACGGATTTCCCCGCCGTAACCCACCGGCACGTCGAGGCCGGTCATGGCGTTGAAGAGCGTGGTCTTTCCGGAGCCGGCAAAACCGGCCAGTCCGAATCGCATCGTTGATCGTCCCGCCTGACAGGATTGGTCCGCTTGCGAGGGCGCGGCGTTGCTGAAACGTTGCATCGCACGTCAGAAGGTGGAACCCCGCAGAGCGCGAAACGCAGGAGCGTCCGAATGACGGAAGACTTCAGGTCGGCTCGGAAGGCCAACCCCCGCATCTCCCGCCGCGGCTTCCTGCACGCCGGGGCCGCCGGGCTGGCAGGCGCCCCATTGGCCGGCTGTGCCGCCGAGTCCGATTCGGCCGTCTCCCGCAGGCGTCCCGCGCTGACCCGCCCCGATGGTGTCGAGGACGGTGCCTGGACCCACATCCGCGAACAGTTCATCCTCGAACCCGGCACCGCGTACATGAACAACGCGAGTCTGGGGATGCCGCCGGCGTCGGTTGCGGAGGCCGTGGCCGCCGGATACCAGGTCCTGTCGAGGGAACCCCTGCGGGGGAAGAACGAGCTGGGCGCGTTCATCGCGTCGAACGTGGTGCCGCGCATGGCCGCCCAACTGGGCGCGGCGACCGACGAAATCGTGTTGACGCGGAACGCCAGCGAAGCACTGCACATGGGGACGGTCGGCATTCGCCTCGAGCGCGGGGACGAAGTGCTGGTCACCAGCCAGGAGCACCCCGCCGGCCGTCGCCCGTGGGACTACCGGGCCGCGCGGGACGGGATCGGGGTCAATACGGTCTTCATTCCCAGTCCCCTCGAGAGCGCGGAGCAGGTGGTGGCGCTGGTTGAAGAGGCGCTTACGCCGGCCACGCGGGTCATCGCCTTTTGCCACGTGACCCGCGGAGGCCATCTGTACCCTGTGCGGCAGCTGTGCGCGCTGGCGAGGGAACGCGGGATCGTGAGCCATGTGGATGGGGCCCAGGCGGTCGGCATGTTCCCCGTGGACCTGCATGACCTCGGATGCGACACCTATTCCGCGAGCCTGCACAAGTGGCTGCTGGGACCGATGGGAACCGGTGTGTTCTACGTCCGCGAGGGCGCCCGGGATCGGGTTCGGTCGGCCTTCGCACCCGCTGGCGACTTGCCCCCCGCCGACGATGCCGGAATGGCCGCGTACCAGCCGCCGGGCACGTCGAGTCTTCCTTTGCGGGCCGCGCTGTCCGCGTCGCTGGACCTCATCGAGGCCGTCGGGATCGATCAGGTGGCCGCGCGCACCCGCTACCTCTCCGACGAACTGAAATCCCGTCTGGCGGCCATGCAGGGCGTCACGATTCTCAGCGGCTCCACACCCGCTACCTCATGCCCCGGCTCCACCATCTTCGAGCAGGAAGGCGTGGACGCCGTCGAAGCCGTGGGCCTCGTGGCCCGGCGCGGCCGGATCCACATCGACGAGCATCAGCGCGACGGTCACAACGCCATCCGGATCTCCACCCACGTCTACAACACCACCGCCGAGATCGATCGTCTGGTCGATGTCCTCAAGGGGCTCCCTGCCTGATTCGACCCGTTACCCCCACGCCAAGGAGCTGTCCCGATGTTCCGTTTCCCGACCGGCCGCACTTTCCCGACCGGCCTCCGTTTCCCGACCGGCCGCACTTTCCCGACCGCCCTCACGCTCGCCGCGGCCATGGCGCTGGCGTCGTGCGAGATCCAGCCGATCCCGGACGAGGACGAGCCCGCGTCGCAGGTTCCCGCCCCCGACTTCACGCTCGGAACCGGGAACACGCACAATCGCTGGAGCGCCACGATCCCTCCCCAGCTCACCGTCCCCTCCGGCGCCGTCGTCGAGGTGTGGACCAAGGAGGCGTCGGACGGCCAGATCACGGAGTCGACGGTCGTGGACGAACTCGCGGACGTCGATTTCGGCCTGATCCATGCGCTCACGGGACCCATACGGGTCGAGGGCGCCAGCCCGGGTGACCTTTTGGCGGTGACCGTGCACGATGTGCAGGTGGAGGGGTGGGGATGGGCGACGATCCTGCCCGGGTTCGGGTTCCTCGCCGACGAGTTCACCGAGCCGTGGATTCGCGGCTTCCCGATGGAGCCGGGCGCAACCGAAGTCGCCTTTAACGAGAACATCACGATCCCGCTGGAGCCGTTCGCGGGCGTGATGGGCGTCGCTCCCGCCACCGATTCCATGCTGGTGACGATCCCCCCGCGCGCCAACGGCGGCAACATGGACAACCGGCACATGAAGGCCGGCACGACCGTGTACTTCCCGGTGCAGGTGGAGGGCGCGCTCTTCTCGGTCGGCGACACGCACGCGGCCCAGGGCGACGGCGAGGTCTCCGGTACGGCAATCGAGGCCCCGATGCGGCTCGTGCTCGAGATCGAGGTCATGGAGAACACCCGCGGGATCGTCGAACCCCAGTACGAGACCGACGACTACTACGCCGTGACCGGCTTCGCCACGACCATCGACGAGGCGGCCAGGAAGGCGACCCGCTACATGATCGACTACCTGGTCGCCGAACACGGCCTCACCCGCAACGAGGCCTACGTGCTGTGTTCGCTCGCGGGGGACCTGAAGATCTCGGAGACGGTGGACGTGCCGCACATGCTGGTGAGCATGCACATGCCGAAGGGGATCTTCGGGGCTCAGTAGGGCTGAGGAACCCCAGCGGGTACGAGCGCGCCTCCTGGCGGGCGGCGGACCACCGTATCCGGCCGAATGGTGTCCTCCGGTGAAGTCGTGTCCGGGCCCAAATCCGTCCCGGCCGCAGCGCTGTCTGCCTGGCCAGCCGTGGCCGTGTCGGCTTCCGCACCGGGCTCGGCTTCGGCACCAGGGTCGGCTTCCGAATCCGGATCGCCTTCAGCCGCGGGCTCACCCTCACCGTCCGTCTCCTGCTGACTCGTCACCATACGCACCTCCCCGCTCGCTGGGTCGATGGCCAACGCGGTCCGAATCATCGCCCGATCCGACAACATCTGAATGTTGGGCGCCAGTTCGGCGGGACGCATGAAGTAGCGCTGACCCACCAGTTCGCCGGGGCGCAGGTGGTGTTCGACGACAACCAGGTCCAGGCTGCCGTCGGCTGCGCCCCGGTCGAAGTCGAGGAGAATGCTCCCTTCCGGCGTGCCCCAGTACGTGATCCGCTCCGGGCGTTCTCCGCCGCGAATCGGCTGGCCATTCACCGCGACCAGGGGCGGGCCCTGCGCGGCGAGGCGAAGCACCAGCATCTCCGCGCCGATCGGCGACGCGATGCTCAAGCGAATCACCCCGTCCGCTACGGTGGTGTCGCTGACGACGGCGACAGCGGGAGCGGGCACGTCGACGGGATCCGCCGCCCTGAGCGCATAGGGGATTCCCTGGGTGGAGAGGTCGCTCTGCTGCACTTCCCCGAAGGCGCCCACCGCCGCGACCGCCCACGCGACGCCCGGGTCGGAGTCGTCCCGCGTGGGGTCGGTGCCCCAGTGGGCGGTGCCGGTCTCCCGGTCCAGGGCGTAGACAAGCGTCGAAGGAGCCGGGCGGGCGGCAGACGGCGTCGCGGTCGACATCCCGACCGCGAGGAAGGCGCCCGCCAGGACGAGTCCGGCGACCGGCGACCACCACCCGTTCGGTTCCCGCACCACCTCGAGCGCGGGAAGGATCAGGATTATGGCAAGCCCGGCGAGTATCGCGATCGCCGGAGCCAGCACCAGCCCCATCGCAAGCCAGACGCTTTCGGTAAGCGGGACGAGCACCGCCACAACGGGCAGCGTTGCCAACAGTGCCACGAGCCAGCGCATTATCCCCATCCGCCCGTCGCCCGGCAGTCCCGCCACTGCAAGTGCCCCGATGCATCCCGCCAGGACCGGCCACTGGAGGTTGACCGCGGCCATCGGGAACATCACGGTCGTCAGCGCCGCCAGCAGCGTCGGGACGAACAGGGCGCCCAGTGTCAGCTCCGATGGAGAACACCACCGGCGGACCAGCGGAAGCGCGGCGGCGACCAATGCGAACGTGAATGCCACGATGGCGAGCACGTACCAGCCTTCGCTGTGAAAGGTGCCCGCGTGCAGCGCGCCGACTTCGACGTGTGCGCCGAGCCGCCAGCGGAAGAGTTGGCTGGCCGCCACGGCCGCCACGCCGATGCAAACCAGCGAGGCCACACATCCGAGCAGGATTCTGCCGGGGTGGGATCCACCGCGTATCGCCACAAGGAACGCGACCGTCCACAGCGCCAAGGCCGCGAAACCGAGCACCCATATCCACAGCCGGCCGTACGTCACCAGGCCCAGGTACCTGATCGAGATGTAGCTGACGTCCGGGGCGTTTACGGCCATCAGCCCGGCATCTCCAAAGTGCCGCAGCATCGCTAGCGCGTGCGTGCCGTGGTGCTGTAGTGTCGCCTCGGAGAGGTTCTCGGGCGAATCGTAGGCCTGGTGGTATACGTGCGGCCGGCCGACCCCGGCGAAGTTCAGTCCCTGTTTCCCGGCCTCCTTGAATGGCGTGAAATCAGTGTCGTTCGGCATGCGCTGATAGATCTCGTACGCGACCGAATTGGCGGACGGATACGGATCCGCCTCGCGCAGCGCTTCGATCACCCAGCCGTTGGCGGCTCCCGTCTCGAACATCATCGAAGCACCGCCGCCTCCACGCATCTCGAACGACAGCACGACCGCTACGTCCTGCATCCACGGGTGCTCGTCGACGAAGGCGCGCGCACCGAGAAGGCCGGGCTCCTCGGCGTCGGTGAAGAGGACGATGAGGTCGTTGCGCATGCCGGGCCCCGCGGCCAGCGCCCGCAACGACTCCAGGATCGCGGCGACGCCGGAACCGTCGTCGGCCGCCGCACGTGAGATCTCCCGGCCGTCGTAGTGGGCGGTGACGAGAACCGCCCGGCCCCCCGGGTCGGATCCGGGAATACGCGCCAATACGTTGCGCACGGTGGCCGCGGTGAGGGAGGCACCGCCTCCCGTGATCGACGTGGCGGTCTGGACGGAGGGCTCGTGCCCCAGGCGGCGAAGCTCCTCCAGCAGGTAGTCGCGGACGCCGGCATGCGCCGGGGAACCGGGGGGATGCGCCTCGGCCGCGATCCGGTGCAGATGCGCCATGGCACGGCCCGATGAGAACACCGTATCGGGCGCGCTTGCAGGGACCGGATCCGGGATCATGCCGCCCGAGCGCGACAGCCATGCGGCGACAAGGATCACCAGCAGGGTTGCCGGACCCCTGAGTCCCCTCCACGGTGCGGGGGTCACATCGCTCTTTTCAGCGGCGGCCGCCCTCTTGCCGGCGGCTGCGGCACCCTTGCCAGTCCCGCGAGCCGCTCCAGCCTTGCGAGCCGCGTCATCCGGCGGAGCTTGCCGTACGCGCTTGCCCGGTGAGGCCCCCCGCGCCCCATCTCCGGGGTCCGGAGCCGGCGCTCCACGCGACCTCGAAGCCGCTACCGACTCCGGCGGCGGGCCTCGCGTCCCCTCGGAGTCAGCCAACTCCAGTCCCGGGTCATCCGACTCCGACTCGCCGCCCCGCTCCTCGGCCTCCTTCGCGATCTCACGCTCCAGTTCCTCGATTTCATCCTCGCTGATCCCCAACTCCGCAAAGGATGGAATCCTGGGCAGCTTGTCGTCACTCATGGTCCTGGCGTCCGCTGGCTTTCTGGCGTCCCCTGGCTCGCCCTCCCCGGCCACTCACTCTACGGTCAACTACCCCGACCGGGCTTCAAAGCGACTATAGCGGGCCGTCCCCCCACGGTCCCCACAAGGCGTACGTCCCGCTCGGCCGGCGCCCGCCACGCTCCCGCGATCCCTGCACGTTGAAGAACAACACCCGGCCGTCGGGGCTGAAGCACGAGCCCGCGAATTCGCCCGGCTGTGGCGCGCCCTCCGGCCGCGGCGCCCGCACGAGGTTGATGATCTTGCCTTCGCGGTCGAGGCCACGGATGTACTGGTCGTCCTCGCCGTCTTCGCACATCACGAGGCCGCCGCGGGGACTCAGCACGATGTTGTCGGGGCTGTCGAGGACCTCCTTCGAGGGCGATTCGAAGACGAGGGTCAGTTCGCCGCCATCCATCGACGTCGGCCGGTAGTGGAAGACCTGTCCGGCCGTGGCATCGCCGCCGTTCGTCGACACCACGTAGATGCCATCGTCGCCGTGGAACGCCCCCTCCAGCCGCGCGAACCGCGCCGCGCCCCTGGCGACGCCCTGCCTGAATACGGCCAGCCGGTCCTCCTCCGCGTTGGGCGGGTCCGGATCGTCGATATCGACCCAGTGTGCCGGCAGCACCTCGCCCGGCGTCTGACCACGCGCGGTCAGATACTCCGGTTGGCCGGTCACGGCCATCATCTGCAGCCTGCCCCCGGCCGCAAGCACACCCGGCTGGTTCGGGATGAAGCGATAGAAGCCGGCACCGGGCAGGCGGTTGGGCACGTACCAGGTGTCCTCGGTCTCATAGACGATGCCGGTCGCCGGATCCACCGCCACGGCCTCGTGAATGAAGCGCCCCATGTCCTTCAGCGGCACGGGGTCGACCGGACCGGTGGCGTCCGCGGGCACCTCGAAGATGTAGCCGTGGGGCCTGTCGAAGCCCGCTTCCGGCCCATCCGTGATCTCCTCACACGAGAGCCAGCTTCCCCAGGGAGTGGGGCCACCGGCACAGTTCACCCGCGTCCCCGCCAGCGACACTAACTCGTCCACCAACTCAACCGCCAGCTCACCGTTCCGCTCCGAAACGCGCACCTCCAGCGAGGTCGTGCCCCCCGCGCCCTTCGCATCGTACCAGGGCTCACCGATCGCCTCGGCTTCGTCGGCGTCGTCGACCATCTCGTGGTTGCGGATCAGACGTATGTTCCCGTTGGGAAGCGGAAACGAGGCCATTCCGTCAAAGGCGTTCGGGACGGTGAGGCCATCCCGTACCGACGATGGCAGGCCACCCGAGCTGATCCTGAGGCAGCGAAAGCTCTCCGGGATTTCCAGTTCAGGACAATCGGCGCTCGTCACCAGTTCGCCGTAGGGCTTGATGAAGGGACTGGACAAACCGGTCGCTCGTCCGGCGTGGCCAATGCGTTCGGATACCTGTTGGGCACCGACGCGGCCATGCACCGCGAGTCCGGCGAGCGACGGCGTCAGTATTGCGCCACTACTCGCGGCGGCAAACTTCTTGAGGAAGGTGCGGCGGCCTATTGTCATTTCGGAGACTCGCGGTCGTTGCGGTGGCGAATGCTAACACAGTGGCGACGCGGACCCCAATCGCCAAGACCCGGAGGCCCCAGGGACGAGGCACGGTTGTTTCGGAAAGTGCACCGAGTCCGTACCTTTTCCAACCGCCGTTCCCGACTGGACGGGTGTCACGAGACATCGGACGGGTGTCACGAGATACGGGACGCCGCTCGCAGCGCAAAGGAAATCTGAAGCATGCTCGTACAGAACCGCCGCGATTTTCTGAGGACCACCGCGGCCGCCGCCGGAGCTTTCGGCCTCGGTGCGGCCTGCGCCCCATACGAGGACCAGGGAGACGGCTCCCCCGCCCCCATGACCATCCTGGTGCTGGGTGGCACCGGGTTCATCGGCCCCCACATGGTCGAGTACGCCGTGTCGCGGGGACACACGGTCTCGCTTTTCAACCGCGGCCGCACCAACACCCACCTGTTCCCCGAGCTTGAGAAGCTCGTCGGCGACCGGGACGGCGACCTCGCTGCCCTGGAGGGCCGGCGCTGGGACGCGGTCATCGACAACTCGGGCTTCTTCCCCCGGCACGTGCGCGACTCGGCCACGCTGCTCGCCGACTCGGGCCGCTACCTGTTCGTGTCGTCGATTTCCGCTTACAAGGACCTCACCCCACACGGCATCACCGAGGACTACGAAGTGGGACGGATGGAGGACCCCACGGTCGAGGAGATGACCAACACCACCTACGGCCCCCTCAAGGCCCTGTGCGAAGAGGCCGTGCAGGAGATCTTCGGCGAACGCGCCAACATCGTCCGCCCCGGCTACATCGTCGGCCCCGGCGACACCAGCGACCGGTGGACCTATTGGCCCGTGCGCGTGGCGGCCGGTGGCGACATGGCGGTGCCCGGCCTTCCCGACGATCCCGTTCAGTTCATCGACGCACGCGACCTCGGGGCGTGGATGGTGCGCATGCTGGAGAATGAGGTCGGAGGCGTGTTCAACGGAGTGGGTCCGGTTGAGCCGGTGAACATGCGTCAGATGGTGGAGGCCTGCCGGGACGTGAGCGGCAGCGACACGGCGTTTCACTGGGTCGACGCCGATTTCGTCGAGGAGCAGGGTTGCATGTTCCCCATCTGGAACCCCGTGACGGGAGACTGGGGCGGCGCGCATCTGGTCGACCATTCCCGCTCGATCGCCGCCGGGTACACGAGCCGGCCGGTCGCCGACACGATCCGCGATACGCTGGCGTGGTGGAACGGACTGACCGACGAGGAGCGGCCTGACGGCGCAATGCGAAGCGGACTGCGCAAGCGGCCCGAACCGGGCTCCGGAATGGGGATGGGTCCCGCGACGGTCGCGGAGATGATGGAAATCGAGGCGGCACTGCTGGAGGCCTGGGGGGCACGTGCGTAGGAACAGACGAGGAGAAGCCTGACATGGAGCTGCACTGGTCGCGGAACGAGGGTGTGCTGGTCGCGAAGCCCGTGGGGCGCATCTTCAGTTCGAACTACCTGGAATGGCAGAGCGCGCTCGAGGCCGGAATCAAGCCGGGTGACAACGCGATGGTGGTGGATTTCGAGCAGGTGCCCTACCTCAGCAGCGCCGGACTGCGAGTTCTGTTGACCACGGCCAGGCAGTTCGACGGACCCGGCCACGCGTTCGGTATTTCCACCCTCACCCGCGGCGTGCGCAAGGTGCTGGCCGCCAGCGGCTTCGATCAGATGATCGCCGTGTACGAATCCGAGGCTGCAGCCGTCGCAGCGATCAACGGAGACCGCTCCTAGTCACGGCTGCGCTCCTGGTCACTCCTGGTCGGGTCCGGCCCCGGCCTTCCAGCGGTCGTACCGCATTCTCAGCGTGATCACGGGGTTGGCGTTCTCGCCCTCTTCGATGTTCTCGTCGGTGACGTCGATATAGAGCGAATACTCGCCGTCGTTGAACGACTCCCCTTCCGGATCGTCCGGGTTCGCGACCAGAATGTACGCGACGTGCGACGTCTTGCCGTCGCAGGGGACATGGTCGAGCAGCGGTTCCGACTCGCAGGTGCAACGAACGTCCCCGCCCGCCGCGTCCGCTGCTTCCATGGCGGCCATGACCCGGTCAGCCATTGTGCCGCCCTCGGACTTGAACGCCTCGACCGCCAGGTGCACCACGTCGTCCGAAGCCAGGATGTTGCCCTGCACCGAGAAGTAGATCCCCGCGTCGGGAATGCTGTCGGCCACCGCCAGAGACGCCTCCCCGTTCCCGCTTCCGGAGTGGCCCGCACACCTCCCCTGCAGGTCCACGATCCCGAACTGGCGCCGTTCGAAAGCCGGGTCCTCCGAGAGCATCTCGATGATCTCGTCCGGGGCTGTCCCGGCTTTGAGCTCACGGTAGATCAGCTCCTGGTTGGCACGCGTGCGGTCCACCCCGGCCTGCGCAGCCGCAACCGCCACACCCGGCACCACGATGGCCTGGATGTCCATCAGATCCCTGGCCGGGAAGCCAGGGAACCGCGCCTGCGCCACACACGTCGCCGACGCGATTACCACCTGCCCGGTGCGCGTATCGATCGCGATTACGGACCAGGTTGCGGAGAGCAACGCGGGGAAGAGCGCGAGCACAACGAGCGAAGCCAGCAGGCCACGGGCTTGCCGTCCCAAACCGTAGCGGGTCATCATAACCTCCGTTTTGGCGTTCTTGAGTCGACAAACGTTCGAGAACGGAACCGGTCGCGCAAGGCGGCCCAGCACTCACACCGGCCGGAAAGCCGCAGCGTTCGGCGCCCCGGCCAGGGAGCAGTCACAGGTGTCCGACAACATCACCCGCAGAGACTTCGTCGACCACGGGTCCAGACTCGCCATGGGCGCGATGATCGTACCGCGCCACGTGCTGGGCGGCCCCGGATACCCGGCCCCGTCCGACCGCCTCAACATCGCGATCATCGGGGTGGGCGGTCAGGGCACCGAGAACGCCCAGGAGTTCGGCACCGAGCACATCGCTGCCATATGCGACGTCGACTTCGGCGTGGTGCACCGCCGGGTCCAGGAGCGCATGACCGACGGCGACGGCAATCCTCGCGAGAAGGGCTACCGCTGGCGCGATCAGTTCTTCGAGGCTCGCCAGTACACGGACTTCCGCGAGTTGCTGGACCGCGAGGCCGACCTCGACGCCGTCCTCGTCGCCACCCCCGATCACCTGCACGCCCCCATCGCGAAGGCCGCGATGGAAGCGGGCAAGCACATCTTCGTCGAGAAGCCGCTGACCTACACGGTCCACGAGGCCCGCGCGCTGGCCGAGATCGCGCAGCGCACGGGCGTGGTCACCCAGATGGGGAATCAGGGCCACTCGGGAGACAGTGCCCGGCTCGTCAACGAGTGGGTCCAGGCCGGGGTTATCGGCGACGTGACCGAAGTGCACATCTGGACCAACCGGCCGATCTGGCCGCAAGGCATCCATCGCCCGGAGCGCTGGGAGGAGGGACTGAACCCCGGCTGGTACCAGCAGTGGCACCAGGGGGCCATCCTGTCCGTGGCGGCGGACGTCATGGACGCCGGCTACGCCGTGCCCGAGGGCATGGATTGGGACCTCTACCTGGGGCCGACCACGAAGGAGATCCCCTACCATCCTGTCTATCATCCGTTCAACTGGCGCGGCTGGGTCGACTTCGGGGTGAGCGCGCTCGGCGACATGGGCGCGCACCTGGTCGACCACCCCTACTGGGCCCTCGGCCTCACCTACCCAACGACCGTCGAAGCCACCTCCACCCCCTGGGGTGGCCCGCAGGACGACCCCGCTTCTTTCCCGCTGGCCATGCGCGCGCATTACGAGTTCCCGGCCCGCGGCTCCATGCCGGCAGTCGACCTCCACTGGTACGACGGAGGTCTCATGCCCCCTCGCCCGGCCGCCCTCCCCGACGATGTCGACCTCAACCGCACGGGCGGCGTCATGTTCGTCGGCGACCGCGGCATCCTCATGCACGGCACCTACGGCCGCAACCCGCGCCTCTTCCCCGAGTCGCTCGCCGCCGAGGCCGCCGAGGTCCCCCAGACCCACCCTCGCATCGAGGAGACCCACCAAATGAACTGGGTGAAGGCCTGCAAGGAGGGCGGTGAGGCGTCCTGCCCCTTCGACTACGCGTCGCGCCTTACCGAGGTCATGCTGCTGGGGATCGTTGCGCTGCGCACCGGGCAGGGGAAGAAGATCCGCTACGACGCCGACGCGATGCGTGTGACGAACGTCGAGGAGGCCAACCGGTACCTGACACGCGACTACCGGCCGGGGTGGGAGGTGTGAGGTAGGCGGGTCCCTGGCGGGCCACAGTACCGACCGGTCTTGACATGCATGGTATACTTTATATCGTATATTGACGATAAACGATTTCACCACTCGAACGGGAGCCAGCACACCATGGGAGTCACCAGAACACGCGAGACCGGATTTGCCGCCGACGTCGTTCGGACCGCGCGTTGGGCGCGGGCGCTCGCGCACCCCGCCCGCGTGACGATTCTGACATTGCTGGCCGAGCGGCGAACGTGCGTGTGCGGTGAGATCGTGGACGGCCTCCCCCTCGCTCAGTCGACCGTCTCCCAGCATCTGCGGGTGCTTCGGGAGGAGGGCCTGATCACGGGCGAGGTGGATGGCACGCGCTCCTGCTATTGCATCGACGCGGAGCGGGTCCGCGCAATGATGGCGGACCTGAACCGGCTCGGCGCCAGCCTGGAGCGGAAGGCCGCCTGTGGCTGCTGACCGGACCAACGCAGGGCGATCAACACGTCAACCCAAACCACGGAGGACACGATGACAAACGTCTGCGGATGTTGCTGCGCTGGCGGTTGTTGCGGCGGCCCCTGCTGCTGAACAACCTCGGCAAGCCCTCGAGGGGTCGGTCAGCCGGATCGGCCGACCCCCGGGGGCTTGCGACAAGCCCCTTCCCGCCCCGATATCTGATTAACAGTTCCAAACCCGGAAACGTGCAATCAGGGAATCCGACATGACTCACACGCGCCGCCGCTTCCTCGCCACCTCTGCCGCCGCTGCGGGCGCTGCCGCCCTTACGCCCGGCCAGGCGTTGTCCGCTGACGGTTCGCGGGCTGGCTCCCGGGTCGGCACCGCCCCCCACCTCGCCCCACCATCCACCGCCTCCGGCAATCCCCTCAGGATCCTCATCCTGGGCGGCACCGGGTTCATCGGCCCGCACCAGGTACGGTACGCCATGTACCGGGGCCACGAGGTCACGATCTTCAACCGCGGCCGCACCGCCCCCGACCTCTTCCCCGGCGTGGAGGCGCTCATCGGCGACCGCGACGGCCAGCTCGACGCCCTGCGCGGCCGCACCTGGGACGCCGTCATCGACAACAGCGGCTACGTCCCGAGGCACGTGCGCGACTCGGTGGAACTCCTGCAGGATTCCGTCGGCCGCTACCTCTTCACGTCGACCGGATCGGTCTACAGCTTCGACCAGGACGAGATCACCGAAGACGGCGTGCTGCTTCCCATCGAGGACCCGACCAGCGAGGACGTGAATCGCTACTACGGGCCGCTCAAGATCCTGTGCGAGAACGCGGTCACCGACGTCTTCAAGGAGCGCGGCACCGTGCTGCGCCTGCACGTCGTGGCGGGCCCCGGCGACACCACCGACCGCTACACCTACTGGCCCGTCCGGATCGACCACGGCGGCGAGATCATCGCACCGGGCAGCCAGCACACGCCGGTCCAGTACATCGACGTGCGCGACCTGGCCGAGTTCATGATCCTGTGCCTGGAGCGCGACATCGGCGGCACCTATAACACCGCGGGCCCCAACCTCGACCCGACCTCGATGGCCGAGTTCCTGTACGGGATCCGCGCCATCACCAGCACGCCGCTGTCGTTCACCTGGATCGACGAGCAGTACCTGGCGGACCGGGAAGCCCGCTTCCAGCTGTGGTATCCGCCCACCGAGGGCCCGATCCGCGGCCTGTCACGGGTGCGGTCGCACAAGGCGGTCGCCGCCGGCCTCAAGTTCCGGCCGCTCGCGGAAACGGCGCTCGACACGCTGCACTGGTTCAAATCGCTGCCCGAGGAGCGGCGAAACGCCTTCGAGCTCAACCTGGAGCGGGATCAGGCGATCCTGGAGGAGTGGAAGGCGCGGTAGGGGCTGAGTCAGAGAGTTTCGCTCAACGCACGCGATACCTGCGCAGACGGGCGTTTCCCTCCACGGACAAGCCTATCGTATACACCGTGTCCGCCTGCACACCTACAATTCTCTGCTCGCTACGAGTCGTGGCAACCCGAATCCCGCCAGACGAACCCCCGACGACGTATTGATAGTAGAGGATTCGCTCTTTCGGATCAGCGGTCACCAGCTCCGCGATGACCAGCTCCTCAAATGCGAACACGTCCATCAGCCAGATCTGGCTCTGCGACCATTCCAACATCTCGGCACCCCCCAATGGGCGCTGGCCACGTGGCCAAGCCGGTGGGAAGTACTCGGGACCACCCAATAACAGCGGCAAACCTTCAGGTCGCGAACGATCGCCACATCCGACCTCCCACGGGTCATACAGGTGCACCGTGTCAGAGTACACACGACCCACTACGACGCACTGATCTTGAACCGCTATCGAAACAGCACCGAAACTCGTGCTCCGCGGAGGCCCCGGGTCCGCGACATTCACTATGGTCTCCAGGTACTCACCTTTCACATCCAGAATGTGCACGCCGTTATCTTCACTCTGCCGGAAACCCACTGCAAGCCACTCTTCGCCATCCGGACCAACGATGCGCTCCAATGCCCCCAGGGAATGGCCGCCAATAGCGACATCATCCTGATGAACACCTGTAGAATCGAATCTCGACAAGCGTCGATGCGCTACGTCCAGCACAATCAACATGTCATCATGGGTCACCACCACGTCCGAGACCAGACCAAACTCCCCCGGTCCGTCGCCAGGCCGACCGACGGACCGCAACCAGGAGCCGCTGGGGTCAAAGACCTTCACGTTCCCCTGAATCTGATCGAGCACTGCAAACCGCCGTCCCCACCTGACAACCTTGATCGGGTCCGCAATGGGATCGCCGGTAGTTGCATTCAACACAACGCTGTCGATCAACTCGAAGGCTGTTTCGAAGGGTACCAAACCCACACCTGTGTACGCAGGGTTCTCGACTCTGCATCCTACCATGCCCAGTGTGGTCACGGAGCAAGCAACAGCGAATGTCAAAGGCCGTTTGGTCATCAATCCCGCCCCTACATCGGATCCCCGTAGAACCGCCAGCCCGCCCGGAAGTCCCGCGACGGCGGCGCACCCAGCAGCCGCGCCCGCACCATCTCGATCGGCATGCGGCCTCCTTGCAGGATCGTGTCGTGGAACTCGCGCTCGGTCATCTCGCCGCCGCCGACCAGCTGCTCCTGCAGCGTGCGGATCTGCAGGCCGCCCAACATGTACGCGGCCTGGTACAGCGGCGAGTAGTTCCCGTTGAAGGAGCGGCGCACCTCGGCCGTCGCGTTCGCGGGCTCGTGGCCGACCCGGTCCACCAGGAAGGCGATCGCCTCGTCGGGCGTCATTTCGCCCAGGTGAAAGCTCAGCGAGAAGATGATCCGCGCGGCCCGGTGCATGCGCCAGAAGAGCATCCCGATCCGGTCCTCGGGCGTCGACGGGAATTCCATGTCCCACAGCCGCATCTCCCAGTACAGCGCCCACCCCTCGCCCCAGAACGGGGTGCGGAACATGTTGCGGTGCGAGTTGTAGCGGTCGGTCATGAAGCCCTGCAGGTGGTGCCCGGGGATGAGTTCGTGGTGGACCGTCGCGCGCGAGAAGTGGGTGTTGTTCCCGCGCATGCTCATCCGCTTCTCCTCGTGGGTCATCTCGTCGGTCGGGAAGGAGACGCGGATCACCTCGCCACCCAGGAAGAACGGGCTCACCCGCTGCCGCGCCGGCGACATCATCTCCAGCCTCCAGACTTCCTTCGCGAGCGGCGGCACCGTCACCAGCCCGCGCTCCTCGATGAAGTCGATGGCCTCGTGCGCCAGCATCATGACGATTGCGGGCTGACCGCCGGGTTCCGCGTGCAGCGTCTTGACATGCTCCAGCGCCGCCTTCCAGTCCTCCCCGAACCCCAGCTCGCGCGACGCCTTCAGCATCTCCTCCTCGCACCACGCGAATTCCTCGTTGGCGAGCGCGATCAGTTCGGCGGGCGTGTACGGCATCATCTCACGCGCCAGGTCCGCGGCCATCCCATCCGCCCCGATCGGATCGCCGACGATCGGCTCCTCGCCGCCCTCCGGCCACCCGACCACCCGCACCCTGAGCGTCGCCAGATAGCGCCCCAGCGCGCCGTCCGCCTCCTCGAACGGCTGGCTCGCCCACCAGGTGAAAAGCGGATCATAGCCTGCGTAGTGGCGGTACCAGCTGCCGAGTGAGTTTCTGTAGGAC
>CAZRQE010000070.1:0-21148 GCA_964602175.1 uncultured Gemmatimonadaceae bacterium
CTCCACGCCCGGCGCCGGATCCCCCGTTTCACCAGCATCCCCCAACGCGGCACGCCCCTCCGACCGGAGCCTCCGTCCGTAGTCCAGCAGGCGCAGTTCCTCGACCGGGCTGCGCGACACGTGACTGTCCGTCCCGACGCCGAAGCTCCCACCCCCCGCCGTGAAGGCCCGGAGCGGAAACAGCCCGTCGCCCAGATTCGCCTCGGTGGTTGGGCACAGACCGACCACCGCCCCCCGGCGCGCGACGCCGGCCAGCTCCGCCTCAGTGGCGTGCGTGGCGTGGATCAGGCACCACCGATCGTCGACGGGCGCGTGATCGAGGAGCCACTCCACCGGGCGCGCACCCCGGTCGGCCATACACTCGCGCACCTCCCGCCGCTGTTCGGCCACGTGAACGTGCACGGGGGCGACGCCGTCTCCCGCGCCCCCGGACACGAATCCCGCCCCGCGCCGAAACGAGCCCGGCGACACCGCTCTCAGGCTGTGCAGTCCCCACCCCAGGGAGACGCAGGGGTCACGCGCCTCGCTCCGCAGCCGTTCATGCAACCGCGCCACGCCCTCCAGGTCCATTCGGAAGCGCTCCTGCCCGCGCGCGAGCGGTTTGCCGCCGAAACCGCCCGACTCGTACACGGCCGGCAGGTGCACCAGGCGAATCCCCGCCGTCCGCGCGCCGGCCAGGACGCGCCGGCTCATCTCGGCAGGATCGTCGTAGGCGCCGCCCCCGGGCGGGTGGTGCAGGTAGTGGAATTCGCCAACGCACGTATAGCCGGCCTTCAGAAGCTCGACGTACAGCTGGGCCGTGATCGCCTCCACGTCGTAGGGCGTCAGGCGTGCGAGGAACGAGTACATGACCTCGCGCCAGCTCCAGAACGAATCGGGCCCGGGTCCCTCGGCCAGCCCCGCCAGCGCGCGCTGAAAGGAATGGCTGTGCACGTTCGGGACCCCGGGCACGGCCCACCCCGTCACCCTTTCGCCCCGCACCTCGCCGGCGCCCGCGGTCACCCCGGCGATCCGGCCGCGCCCATCCACCCGGACCTCCACGTCACGCTGCCAGTTGTCCCCGATCAGGATCCGGTCGAACCGCCACGTTCGGCATCCGGGGTTTGCATTCAGCTTGCTCTCGGCCACCGTGCTCCTCGGCTCGTCGTTCGAACGCATTGCGAAACGTCGCGCAGCCGTGCGACAATCCCGCGCCAGACGCTCACGCCAGACGCTCAATCTAAGCCTTCGTCACAGGATCACCGCCATATGCCCGACAAGCCCTGGGACCGACTCTGGACGGGCGTCAACCTCGCCACCATGACCGGTGCCTCCCTGGGCGTGATCCGGCGGGGCGCAATCGCGGCCGCCGGGGGACGGATCGCGTGGCTGGGACGGGAGGCCGAACTGCCCGCCCCGCACGAACGGATGGCCCGGGACGTCGTCGCTTGCGGCGGCACGTGGCTGACTCCGGGTCTCATCGACTGTCACACCCACATCGTCTTCGCAGGCGACCGCACGGAGGACTTCCGGCGCCGGCTCCACGGCGAGTCCTACGCCGACATCGCAAGAACCGGCGGCGGCATCATGTCCACGGTGCGCGCCACCCGGGCGGCGACGAACGATGAACTGACCGCGGGCGCGGTCGCCAGGGGCCGCGAGCTGTGCTCGTGGGGCGTCACCACCATCGAGGTCAAGTCGGGTTACGGACTGGATCCGGAGACCGAACTGCGCATGCTCGCCGTTGCCGCCGGCCTCTCCAGCCACCTCCCGGCGGACATCTCGCCCACACTGCTCGCCGCCCACGCGCTCCCGCCCGAATACGCCGGACGCCGCCAGGACTACGTCGACCTCGTCGTCGACCGCATCCTGCCGGCCGCGCTGGAACAGGGCCACGCCACGGCCATCGACGTCTTCTGCGAGGACATCGCGTTCACCCCCGCGGAGAGCCGCCGCATCCTCGAAGCCGGGACCCTGGAGGGACTTCACGGCCGTCTCCACGCCGACCAGCTCACCGACCTCGGTGGAGGCGCACTGGCCGCCTCGGTGGGTGCCCGTTCGGCGGACCATCTCGAATACCTGTCGCGGCAGGGAGTCGATGCCATGGCCGACGCGGACGTGTGTGCGGTCCTCCTTCCCGGCGCGGCCCAAACCCTGGGGGCGGACCGCAGGCCGCCCGTCGCCGCCCTGCGCAACAGCGGCGTGCCCATCGCCGTCGCCACCGACGCCAACCCCGGCTCCTCACCGATCACCCATGTCGGCGCGGTCATGAACCTCGCGTGCATCCTCTTCGGGCTCACCCCGGAGGAGTCTCTGCTGGGATGGACGGCTGTCGCGGCGAAGGTGCTCGCCCTGGACCACGACCGGGGCACGCTCCGGCCCGGGATGCGCGCCGACTTCGCGCTATGGAACGTTCGCGATGTCGCGGAACTGTGCTATTGGGTGGGAGCCAGTCCGCTTCGGTCGCTGGTCAAGGATGGAGAGCCGGTCATCCCCCGCGTCGCCGCGGGGGGGCACTTCGCTTGACCGGCGCCTTCGGTGGGCGCTTCGGCGCCGGACGCGCCTTGGGCGGTGAACGCCGCGGTGCCGAAGACCGCACCTTGGGCGGTGAACGCCGGGGCGCCGTTGACTTGACCGCGGGACGCCTCGGTGCGGTCCTCACTGCCGGCTGACGCTTCGGAGGCGACGTGCGCACCGTGGCCGGTGTGCGCCGGGGCGTCGGCGTCCGAACGGCGGGTTGAGGCCGCCGCGACGGGGCGGACCGGGTCTGCGGCATCGGTCGCCTGGTGGGTGACGGCTGGCGGGTGGTGACGGCCTCCGGACGTCTTGTCACCTTCGGGGGCGTGCTGCGGATGGGCGACGGTCTCCTGGTCGCGCTGGGGGTGCCGCGCGTCGATGGCCGCGGGGTCGCCGTCCTGGCTCCCGGCTGGCCGCGCGGACGCGCCGTTCGTACACCCGTGTTGCCCCGCAATTGGGCTGTCCCGTCCCCCACGCTCCGCCCGCGCCGGGAGTCGATGTCGCCCAGCCTTCCGTCCGGTCCGCGCGGCCTCAGGGAGGCCACGGGCCTTTCCGGACCGTTGTCGGTCACGTAAACGGGGGGTTCCTTGAATCGGGGGCCGAAGAGCGGCGATCGTCCGCCGTAGCCACGCGATGCGTAGTGGCGCCGGGGCTGGTACCCCCAGTCGCGGTACCAGTCTCCGTATCCCCAGTACCGGCCGCCGTACAGTCCGTATGTGTAGCGCGACCACCCGGGTGCCCACCCCCAGGACCACGTCGGCGCCCATCCGTATGACCAGCCCGGCGCCCAGGCGTAGTAGTGCTGGGCCACATACCTGCGGGACGGCCATCCGAGGAACCCGTAGGGTCTCCACCAGGGGCTGTGCCATCCATCCCATCCGAACGGACTGTAGCCGAATGGACCGGCGCCCCAGCAATCGAAGAACGGATCGTACAGGAACGGATCGTAGTAGGCATCCCAGCAGTGGGAGAGCCCGAAGGATCCGTGTCGGTATCCGCCCCAATAGTCGTCGTATACCCCGATGCCAAGGCCGAACGACACACCCAGCCCGAACCCGAAGCCGACCCCTCGGCCCAGGCCGAACGGCTCGTAGGCGAGACCGATGCCGGGAGCCGTCCAGGACGAATAGCCGCCGGCCGCCAGACCCATCCGCCAGGAAACGTGATTCGTAACCTGGGCGCCGGCCGTGGCCGGCCCGGCGAGCACCGCCGCCGCCACGAGGATCGCTCTTGCGTGCTTCATAAGTCGGCCTCCGCGTAAGAGGGAATCGCGGCTAACGAGACGCATCGATCATGCCAAAACGAAAGATCGGACTAACCCATTGTCCCGACAAGGGTTGAGTGCGCGAAGAGATTGCAACTCTCCGCGGCCTGTCCAGCCCCGGGGACACGGCCCGACACCCTCGGCGGACGGCCGTCATGCGAAGAGCCACCGATGCACCAGCAGCAACACCAGGAAGGCAAGCAGGGGTGCGGCGGTAAGAACGAGCTTGCCCGCGTTGCCCGCGAACAAGGCGGGGCGCCCTCGTGAAGAGGCTTGCCGGGTGCCGTTAGAGGCACTTTGCGTCCCGGAAGGCGCTGGCTGCGTGCTGGAAGAACGAGTCAAGGCTCTCCTCGTTTCGCGGCTCTCCCGGTGTCGCCGGTGATGCGGCCGACGGATATGGGCGGGCGCGTGGTCACGGTCGGGTGGTTCAAGTGTCGGCACTTCGGTTTCGCCCGGCAAGTGGACCCCGCGCGATCCCTTCCGAGACGGGGCGTTTCGAGCGGCGCCCTTGCCAATCACGGTCTCCCGAGTCAATCTTGATTGAACCGACACCGTGCTCGGCATGGAGGTGATGGAGTGCCCGCACGGGGTGTTTTTCGGACCCGCAGTTCCTGCCCCCGGTCAAGACCCGTGGTGTTTCCCGGAACTGCCCCCAAGGGGGACGGGCATGGTTCGACCGGGTCCGCAGCCCGCGCTACAACGGGTGTGTACCCCGCTCAATTGGAGCCGTACTCTCTGCAAGGCGTGACGACCGTGACCGAACAAGCCCCCACAGAATCTCGAGAGGACAGACCACCCCGGGGAGGACGACGGGGAAGAGGGCGTGGACGCCGAAGGAGAAACTGGCGCCCGCAGGAGGAAGAGGAAGTGCAGTTGAACGACGAGAATCGGGAGCCCGGGGAAGTTCTGGGCGTGCTCGAAGTGCTCCCGAGTGGATCGGGCTTCATTCGCAGGCCCGACGAGGGGTATATCCCCGGCAAGAACGACATCTATGTCGGATCGCGCCTGATTCACCGGTTCGGTCTCCGCACCGGCGACGAACTGGCCGGGATCGTCGGCCGCCGTCCCCGCAATGGCAAGAGTCCGCCGCTTCGCTATCTGGACCTGGTCAACGGACACGCGCCCGACACCGCCGCCGGCAGGCCCGACTTCAACCGCCTGAGCGCGATGCACCCGCGCGACCAGCTCCGCCTGGAGTGCGGACGCGTGCACGCGGGCGAACCGGACATGACGAATCGGGTTATCGACCTCTTCTGCCCCTTGGGCAAGGGGCAGCGGGCAATGATCGTCGCGCCCGCCAAGGCGGGGAAGACCACGATCCTGCAAGCCGTGGCCGAGGGTGTCGTCAAGAACCACCCGGAATGTGAACTCATGATCCTGCTGGTCGACGAGAGGCCCGAGGAAGTCACCGAGATGGAGATGTGCGGCTTCGGCGAGGTCATCGCTTCGACCTTCGATCTGACCGCCGAGCGCCACTGCCAGGTTGCCGAGATGACGCTTGCGCGTGCCCGCAGGCGGGTCGAGGCGGGCAACCACGTGGTCATCATACTCGATTCCATCACGCGCCTGGCGCGCGCCCACAACACCGTCGAAGAAGGAAGCGGGCGGACGCTTTCGGGCGGACTGGACGCCAACTCGCTGGAGAAGCCGAAGCGGTTCCTCGGGAGCGCGCGGCTGATCAAGGAGGATCAGGGGGGCGGATCGCTTACGATCATCGCCACGGCCCTGGTCGACACGGGTTCGCGCATGGACCAGGTGATCTTCGAGGAGTTCAAGGGCACGGGCAACAGCGAACTGGTGCTGAGCCGCGAGCTCGCCGACCGTCGGATCTTCCCGGCCATCGATCTGCGGGCTTCCGCGACGCGGAAGGAGGAGCTGCTGTTGTCGCCGGAGGCACTCAGGCTGTCGCGGGCGATGCGGCGCCAGTTGTCCTCCTCGCATCCCGCGGACGCGATGGACGAACTGCTGCGGGTCATGCGTCAGACCCGGTCCAACGACGAACTCATCACCGTGGCCCTGGAGAGGCTCTAGGGGGATGGACCCCTTCCGGCGTTTTCGACGAGTCGCTTCAGCCGTTCCAGGCTCTCGCTCAACTGGCGGCCCTGGGACTCGTCCATCGTGAGAGCCGTCCAGCCCAGGACGGGATTCCAGCCGAGGTCGGCCCGCTCGGTCCACGAGACCACCGATCCCGTCCCGTCGGCCTCGATCGTGATCGTGCCCTCGAAGCGGATCGCCGCATCCTCGACTTCGACGAGGTAGTCCACCCTCGCCGGCGGCCGCGTGTCCACCAGCGTCAGCGATCCCGACCCCAGCGAGGGGTCGTCCCATACGCGGCGCGCGCCGGTACCCGCTGCGGGGCCGTCGAGTTCGGAGTCCACTTCGCCCCAGGGCGTCCACTCCGTCCACGCTTCCAGGTCGTTGAGGAAGGGGAATACCGTCTCGGGCGAGGCGCCGATCTCCACCGTCCGCCGGACCTCCACAGTCCCTGGAAGGAGGATGCCGACGATCAGGAACGCGGCGGCCAGCAGAGCGAGGATGCCGGCAACGATCACCCCCGGACGAGCCACGGTGCGCAGCATTCAGCAGGCTCCGTCCAGTTCGCAGCGGGCAGCGAGGTATCCGGCCAGCAGGGACCACACGTGGCTGGCCACCGCTTCGTGCCCATCGGCGTTGGGATGGATGCCGTCCGGCTGGTTGAGAGACGGGACCGCGGCCACGCCCTCGAGAAGGAACGGGATCAGCAGGACCTCGTGTTCTTCGGCGATCCGCGGGAACACCCTTCGGAAGGCCTCGGTGTACACGGTCCCCAGGTTGGTGGGGGCCCGCATTCCCGCCAGGACGATGCCGGCGTGCGGACGGTGGCGCCGCGTCTCCTCAACGATCCGGCTGAGGTTGTCATGCAGCGCCTCGGGACTCTGCCCGCGCAGTCCGTCGTTGGCTCCGAGCTCCACGAAGAGTACGGCCAGCCGGGAACCGTGTTGCTCGAGCAGACTGGCCAGGCGTGCCCGCCCGCCCGCGGAGGTGTCGCCGCTGACGCCCGCGTTGGCCACCCTGTACCGCTGCCCGGCGTCGGCCATGCGTCGTTCCAGCACGGCCGGAAACGCCAGATCGGGGTCGCCGAGCCCGTAGCCGGCCGTCAGGCTCGTGCCGATGAACACAATCCGGGGTGTACCCGCCGATTCCCGTTCGCCAGCTTCAGGAGGCGTTGCGACCGGCGCCGGCGGGGTGCCGGGAAGGTCTGCGTCCTCCCTGCAGGCCGTCAGGGTTGCCGCCGAGGTGGCCAGTGAAAGGACAAGGACGGCGCGGAAGATGATCGAAGCCCGTGGGCTGACCCGGACATTCAGGAGCGGCGGCCGTCCCCTGGAGGTGCTCAAGGGCGTCGAACTGGAGATCTCCGCCGGCCAGTTCGTGGCGGTGGCCGGACCGTCTGGGAGCGGAAAAACCACCCTTCTGGGTCTCCTTGCAGGGCTCGACCGACCCACGGCCGGACGGGTGATCATCGATGGTCAGGACCTCGACGCGCTCACTGAAGATGAGCGAGCGCGATTCCGGGTCAACCGCATCGGCTTCGTATTCCAGACCTTTCACCTGCTTCCCACCCTGACCGCGCTCGAGAACGTGCTGGTGCCGCTGGAACTGGCGGGGAGCGACGCCACGGCGCGGGCCTCGGCGCTGCTGGAACGCGTCGGGCTCGGCGACCGCGCACATCACTACCCGGTTCAGCTCTCGGGAGGGGAACGCCAGCGCGTTTCCCTCGCCCGCGCATTCGCCAACCGTCCCCGAATCCTCTTCGCGGACGAGCCCACGGGGAACCTGGACCGTGAGACCGGCGCGCGGGTCGCGGCGCTGCTCGAACAGCTCAACCGGGACGCCGGAACGACGCTGGTGCTGGTCACGCACGACGGCGCGCTCGCGGCCCGCGCGGACCGGATCCTCCGCCTCGAAAGTGGTCGCGTCGTGGAGCAGGGGCGCAAGGACGCCGGGTAGGATGGACGGATTCGCCTTCCGCATGGCCCGGCGACAGTGGCGGGCCGCGCTACGTCGCCTCGGCGTCTACATGGCGTCGATTACGGTCGGAGTGGCCGCCCTGGTGGCGCTCCACTCCTTTCGCAGCGATGTCGTCCGCACGATCCAGGCGGAAAACCGCACGCTTCTGGGCGGGGACGTCCGGATCGGGGCGAACCGGCCGCTCCCAGACTCGGTCACGGCCATCATCGACTCGCTGGTGGCCGATGGAGCCGAAGCGGCGCGGGTGACCGGTCTGCTGACCATGGCGCTGGCCGAGGACAACGGACGCACCAGGCTGGTGCAGTTGCGTGGCGTGGAGGCCGGCTTCCCCTACCATGGGCGGGTCACTACCGATCCGCCGGGGCTGTGGGGAGAACTGGCAGGGGGCGCCGTGCTCGTCGACCCCGCGTTGTTGGCGCAGATGAACATCGGCAGGGGAGATCTCCTGCGCCTGGGGAATGCCGATTTCGTGGTCGCGGGCACGGTCGCCGGCCTGCCCACTGATGTCGGCTTCCAGACCGCCACCGGCCCCCGCGTGTTCGTCGCGCACGAGCGGCTCTCGGCGACCGGACTTCTGGGAACGGGAAGCCTGTCGAGGCATAACGTGTACCTGCGGCTTCCCGACGGGGCGGATCCCGGCGAGATCGAGGAAGCGCACGAAACGGTGCTGCGCGCCACGCGTGTGTCGTTCCGCACGCCGGAGGAGCACGCCCGCTCCCTCACCCGGTCCACCGACTTTCTCGCCGACTACCTGGGACTGATCGGCCTGGCGGCGCTGCTGCTCGGAGGAATCGGCGTGGGGAGTGCCGTCAATGTGTTCGTGCGCGCCAGCTTCACCTCCATCGCGGTACTGCGCTGTGTGGGGGCGACGCGCCGCCAGGTGTTCGCCGCCTACGTCCTGCAGTCGGTCTGGATGGGGTTTCTCGGTTCCGTGCTCGGGGTGGCGGCCGGGCTCGCGGTGCAGCGGCTCCTCCCTCTCCTCATCCGGGACGTGCTGCCGGTCGAGGTCGAGTCATCCATCGCCGCCGGCCAGATCCTGTTCGGGCTCGCGGTAGGCACGTGGGTGGCCTTCATCTTCGCGCTCCTGCCGCTGCTGGAAGTGCGGCACGTCTCGCCGCTGCAGACCCTGCGCGTGGTGGCCGAGGGTGTGCGGGATCGGGACCGCGCAAGGAACGCGGCCGCCCTGGCGCTCGGTGCTACGGTCCTTGCGCTCACGCTCCTGGAGGCTCCGTCGCCCGAGGCCGGCTTCGCGTTCGCCGGTGGCCTGGCCGTGATCACGGGCCTGCTCTGGTGCGTCGCGCAGGGTCTCGCCCGCGGCACCCGCAGGTTCTTCCCGCGCCGATTCGACTACACGGTGAGGCAGGGAGTGGCGAACCTCTTTCGCCCCGGCAACCAGACGGTCGCCGTTACGCTGGCTCTCGGCTTCGGCGTGCTGGTGGTCGGTGTTATCGCGCAGTTGCAGCGCAACCTCGTGAGGGAGCTGTCGCTCGAGCGCGGCCCCGGCGCCGCGAACATGATCCTCTTCGACATCCAGCCGGATCAGGAGGCCGCGGTCGGGGCGCTGCTGAGCCGGTTCTCGGAGGGGGCGCCCGAAGTGGCTCCGATGGTGACGGCCCGGCTGACGGCGCTGAACGGCCGCCGCGTGACCGACATCCTGGCCGACAGCCTCGACGATGGCGGGCCGGAGCGGTGGACGCTCAGGCGGGAGTACCGCAACACGTTTCGCGCCGAGCTGAAGGAGAGCGAAGCGGTGGTGGCGGGGGAGTGGTGGGATGACGCGGAAGCGTTGCAGCGCGAGGTGGGGCGGGTGTCGGTGGAGGAGGAGCTGGCCGACGACCTCGGGGTGGGCGTTGGCGACGAGATCACGTGGAGGGTAGCCGGCACCGAGATCCGCACCGAGATCGGCAGCCTGCGGAGCGTGGACTGGGCCCGCATGGAGACCAACTTCTTCGTCGTCTTCGAGCCCGGCGTACTCGACGGGCTGCCACGAACCAGCATCATGCTCGCCAGCGTGCCCGCCGACGATGACAGGGTCCGGTTTCAGGAGGCCCTGGTCCGCGGCCATCCGAACGTATCGGTTCTGGACCTGGCGACGATAAGGGCGACCGTCGAGGCGGTCCTTGCGCGAGTGGTCGACGCCATTCGGATTCTGGCCGGGATCTGTACCGCCGCGGGGCTCATCGTAATGACCGGGTCCATCGCTTCCACGCGCGCCCAACGGCGTCGCGAGGGCGCCCTGTTGCGGACGCTGGGCGCCCGGCCTGGACAGGTGCGGCGGATCCTGCTGAGCGAATACGTCGCCCTTGGCGCCCTCGCGGGGCTGGCTGGCGGCGTCCTGTCGATCGGGGCCAGCTGGTTGCTGACCGTCGGTCTATTCGGACTGGACTATCGGCCGGCCCCGGGGGTGGCCGCACTCATATGGATCGCCGTGGTGGGCTTGACAGTGCTGACCGGCCTGGCAAGCGGGCGGGGAAGCGGTGGCGGCACACCGCTGCAAGTGCTGCGGGCGGCGGTGGAATAGAAGGGCGGGGCGCCTCCGCGGAGGCGCCCCGCCGGGCCTGCAGGCGGCCGCCGTAGTCAGGGGCGGCGCATCGTCCGTTACGCTACTGCGTCGGACCGGAAGTTGTGGAGACTGCGGGGGTCGTCGTCTCGACCCAGCGGTTCCGCAGGTTGTCCCGGATCTCGTCCGGCATGAGGGGAGAATTGGCGAGCAGCCGCGCCCTGTCGACGAGGTCCAGCGCCTTCGCGCCACGACCGTTCTCGTCGGCGACCCACGCACCATCGACGAACGCGTTGGCGGCCGCGATCACGTCACCGAGCGCCAGGGCCCGCTGTCCCGCCGCCTCGAAGTCACGCACCGCGTCACCCTTGTCGCCATGATAGTAGGAAAGGCGCGCTGCCTGGAGGAGGTCATCCACCCCCGCCGGGTCGCTCGACGGCCGAAGCTCGGCCGCCCGCCGAAACAGTGTGGCCGCGCGGCCCCAGTCTCCCAGCTCCTGCATGTGCTCGTGAGCCTTCATCTCAAGGGTTTCGATCTCGCTCACCGGCACGTTCGCGGTAGTCTGCGCGGAAGCTGCGGCGGCGCTGGCCGCCACGAGTGTTGCCGCCATCGCGGCTCGGGTCCATCCGGTACTGATCTGCATATCGATTCTCCGTTTCTCCTGAATCGGATGTTGGATTCGGGCACGGGGCGCTTGACGCTCTCCGCACCCCGGCGGCGGACTCCGGATCCGGCACCCCGCCGGGATCCTGTCGCCGCACGGTGGTCAGATACGCCCGTGGCGGGAAGATGTTTCACGGCCGGTGAAACGAGCCTGTTCTTCCGAACGATCTCAGGCGAAGAATCGGCGGAGCCGCGCGACCGCGCGCTCCAGGGTCTCGACCCTCTTGCAGAAGGCGAAACGCACAAGCCTGCTGCCGTCCTCGGGCCGGTTGTAGAAGGACGATCCGGGCACGGGCGCGACGCCGCACTCCCTGGCGAGCCATGTGCTGAACGCGGTGTCGTCGAGCGCGCTGAGCTCCGAGAAGTCGGCCATGATGTAGTAGGCGCCCTCGGGTGGCCGACAGGCGAAGCCCGATTCGCGAAGTCCCGCGTAGAGCACGTCGCGGCGTTGCAGGTAGTCCCTTGCGATGCCCTCGTAGTAGTCGCGGCCCAGACCATCGATGCCCACCGCGCACGCCGCCTGAAGCGGGGCGGGGGCGCCGACGGTGAGGAAATCGTGGACCTTGCGGATCGCGTCGGTCAGTTCGGCAGGTGCGACGATCGTTCCCACCCGCCAACCGGTCACGCTGAAGGTCTTCGACAGTCCGGAGATGATGATCGTCCGTTCGCGCATTCCGGGCAGTGTGGCCATTGGAACGTGCGTCCCTTCGTAGACGATGTGCTCGTAGATCTCGTCCGTGATGGCGAGGAGGTCGTTCTCGATACAGAGCTCCGCGACCGCCCCCACCTCCTCGTCGTCGAAAACCCGTCCGGACGGGTTGTTGGGAGTGTTGATCACAATGGCCCGGGTACGGGGGCTCAACGCCCGTCTCAGGCGATCCGGGTCCAGGCGAAACTCCGGCAGCGACAACGGCACGAAGACCGGCTCCGCCTGACAGAGGACCGCGTCCGGCCCGTAGTTCTCGTAGAATGGCTCCAGAACGACGACCTCATCGCCGGGATCGATGGTCGCGAGCATCACCGCCGCCATTGCCTCCGTGGCCCCGCAAGTGACTGTCACCTCGCGGTCGCGGTCCACCTCGATCCCGTACCAATCCCGGTACTTGCGGGCGAGCGCGGTGCGCAGCGCCGGAGTCCCCCACGTGATCGCGTACTGGTTGTCGTCCGCCCGGATTGCCTCGCAGGCGGCGTCCTTGAGCAGTTGCGGCGCCGGGAAGTCGGGAAAACCCTGAGCCAGGTTGATCGCATCGAACCGCCGTGCGACCCGTGTCATGTCGCGAATGACGGACTCGGTGAACGTGTGAGTACGAACAGCTGTGCGCCGGCTCATGGTAGTGGACACGATAAACCTGCACCGCTGGCGACGCTAGTTGACGCAACGTCCTATTCGCAGTATACTATGAATTGCACTTGTTGTTGCGACCAACTGCCTGACCCTTTGTGAGCAGCGCCTGATGACCCAGCCGACCCACGCCGACTATCGTGACGCCCTGGACCGACTCCTGGCGTGCGCGGTTCTCTTTCACGGTGCCGACACCGTGGCCGACCTGGCAGACATCGATTGGTCCTCGCTTCTGGAGCAGAGTGGTCTCGAGGATGTGGCCAACGAGATCGATTTCACCCGGTCCGCCTCGGCGCTACGCTCCGAAATACAGATAGGGCGGGAGTTTGCAAGTGCCTTGGAGGGCCTTGACGAGAGGCGTCGGCGGATTGCACTCAGGAGAACATACGCCCGGAATCCGGAAAAGCTGGCGGCGTTGGGGAATGAGTTCGGCGTCAGCCGCGAGCGGGCCCGTCAGCTCGAAGTCCGGTTGCGGTACGCGGTGGACCTGCAGGTGGCGGATTCCGTCAACAGGGCGGTGGGCTGGCTTCGCCGCGCCGTCGGGTCGGCGGCCCGCCCGGACAAGTTCGACGGGATCCTCGATTTGCTCGTGGGCGATGCCCCCCCCGAGTTGCGGACTGCGGCCGAGGTTGCGGTGATGTCGGCGGGGGGATACGAGAGGCTGGACGGTGTCGTGGGAGACGAGCATTTCAGGGCGCTGATCGACAAGGCGCGCCGGCTCGCGCCCGGGTTTGCCAACGAAGCGGGGGTTGTCGACGAGCACGGCCTGCGGGCGGCCGTCGGCGGCGACGAGGTCTCCGAGTGGGATGCGCTCGTGCGCAATGCGCGGCTGGTCCGCATCGGCCCGAGTCTCGTCACTCGCGACACGCGAAGGGCACGCGTTTTCGTGGCCCTGCGGCATCTGGACCGCCCGTGTCGGCGCGAGACGATTGCCGAGGTCACCGGCCTGGCGGACAGTTCCTCCCTCTCCAGCCTTTTGTCGTCGGACCCGCTCTTCGTGCGCTTCACCAAGGATCGCTGGGGGCTCGCCGAATGGACGGACGAACCCTACGAGGGTGTCGTCGAGGCGATCATGAAGCGGATCGCAGATGGTGGCGGCGAGGCCAGCGTGGCGTCTCTGGTTGCGGAGATCCCTGCCCGTTTCGACGTGCTTCCGGCAACCGTCAGGAACTACATCGGCACCAGGAAGTTCCAGGTCGTCGAAGAAATGGTCCGGGTCGTCGATCGGCCGACGACGCCGGTGCAGAGCCTGAGCGACGCGCGGGACGTCGTGTGGACCCGCGAGGGCAACCCGGTGCTTCATTTTACGATCGGGGGGCATCACCTCAGGGGCAACAGCCAGAAGATCTCGGGAGCGGTCGCCCAGCACCTGGGCGTGGGCCTGGACGAATCGGCCAAGATCCCGTTCGCTCACCCGGCCGGCGTGGATGCGGCCTCGGTGATCTGGCGGTCCTACGATCCGAACGGGCCCGAAATGGGTCGGCTCCGTGAGGCGTTGGTCGAATGCGGCCTGACACCGGGAGACACGGCCTACGTGGTGCTGAATCCGGGCGGCTTGTCCATGCTGCAGGGCGGAATGGAGTTGGTGGACGCGGCTCCGTGAACTCCGCCGGCCGGCTCGGGATTCGACCGGATTCGGACCCGCGCCGTTGGGCAATGCTCGCACTGGTCGGCGTGGCCGAACTGCTGGGCATGTCGCTCTGGTTTACCGCCACGGCAGTGTCGGAAGAGTTGGGTGCGCGGTGGAGTCTCTCGCCGGGACAGATCGGTTGGCTGGCCACCAGCGTCAACCTGGGGTTCGTGGCGGGCACGGCGGTTGCCGCGGTTCTCAACCTGGCCGACATCGTGCCGTCGCGTGTCTACTTTGCCGCCGCGGCGATTCTGGCCGCCCTTGCCAACGCGGCGGTGGTACTGGCCGCCGGATTCGAGCAGGCCGTGGGTCTGCGCTTCGCGACCGGGTTCCTCCTCGCGGGCGTCTATCCACCGGCGATGAAGATGGCCGCCACATGGTTTCGGTCGGCGCGTGGACTGGCGATCGGCACCATCGTGGGTGCGCTGACCGTCGGCAAGGCCACGCCGTACCTGTTGAAGGCGCTGCCGGCGGCCGGTCCGGAACAGGTCGTGGCGGGGGCGTCGATCGGTGCGCTGCTGGGCGCGGCCATGGTGGCGCTGTTCTATCGCGACGGTCCGTTCCCCTTCTCACGGCGTCCCTTTTCCTGGGGCCTCGTGGGCACAGTGCTGCGCCACCGCGAGACGCGGCTGGCCACGGGCGGCTACCTGGGGCACATGTGGGAACTGTACGCGATGTGGGCTTGGGTCCCGGTGTTCCTCGCGGCTTCCAGCGAGTTGGCCGGCTCCGGACACGAATGGGTGGAGCTCGCCAGCTTCGGGGCCCTGGCTGCCGGTGGCCTGGGCTGTGTGCTGGGTGGATGGGCGGCGGACCGCATCGGCCGGGAACGGCTGGTGATCCAGTGCATGGCCGTGAGTGGATTGTGCTGTGTTGCGATCGGGTTCCTCTACGGGGAGGCGTTCGTCCTGGTCGCCGCGGCCACGCTGGTGTGGGGCTTCTTTGTGGTGGCCGATTCCGCCCAGTTCAGCGCGCTGGTCACCGAGGTGGCGCCGGCCGGTGCGGCCGGTACCGCGCTCACGCTTCAGACCTGCCTCGGTTTCCTCCTCGCCGCGGCCACGATCCAGGCCGTGCCCGTGGTGGCCGCAGTCGCGGGCTGGGCCTGGGCTTTCGCTTTCCTCGCCTTCGGGCCCGCGGCGGGAATCGTCGCGATCAGGCGGTTTCGGCGGCTGCGCGCCGGCGCCGGATGAGGACCACGCCCCAGGTCAGCACGGGCACGACGAAGACGGCCAGGTAGCCATAGGTGATCAGGCCGTAGCCCTGTGCGATCAGCGAGGTAAGCCCGAACTGCGCGATCAGCGCGCCCAGGCCCAGCATTCCCACCGCGGCGACGACGCGCGTTCGCGGCGAGAGCTGCCGGTCCCGCTCCTCGTATGTCTGGGCGATTCGTTCGTTGACGGCGTGGATCATCCCGGCGCCGGTCTCGACCAGCGTCCCGAAGAGCATCACCTGGAAGGCGATCTGGAAGCCACGCGAGCCGAGCATCTCCAGCATGTGGTTGACCGGAACGGTAGCCGCCACGATTTCCGGGTACTCGCCCGCGATCGCCACGAAGAAGAGCAGGGCGGGGATCATCGCGATCGGCCCGGTCAGCAGCCCCGCGATCAGCGTGTCCCTGCGGGTCTTGTGGTGGCGAATCGTGATGAGGACCGCGGGGAGGACGGCCAAGTTGTATCCAGCATATTCCAGGCCGCCCCGGATCCAGCTTGCCTCCGCGACGCCGGCGGCGAAGGAGGCGTGGATTGCGGGACCGAAGTTGCGTACGCACAGGATGAAGAAGATGAGGTAGACCAGGTACAGCACGCCCGACCAGCCGGCGAAGGCACGCTCGATGACGCGGTTTCCGCCGAAGACCAGGAAACCGACGAGTGTCAGAATGCCGATGGCGCCCGCGAGGTAGGGCAGTCCGAAGGTCTCCTCCATGATCGCCCCGGCGGCTGCGGCGATCACCGCAAGGACAATCATCATGAGCGCCAGATACAGGACCTCGAAGGCGATCCATCCCGGTCCGAGCAGCCGCTGGAAGAAGCTCCGGTAGTCGAATGCCCGGAACACCCGCGCGAACTCGTAGCTAACGACGCACACCGCGCTCCAGACCGCGGTGGACAGGGCCATGGCGAGGATCCCGCCCAGCGGGCCGTGCGAAAGGAAGAACTCGGCCAGCTCCCGGCCCGTGCCGTAACCGCCGGCAATCACGACCGACTGAAAGACGAAGCCGGGCAGCAGATACCGGCGCAATGCGCTCACCGTGGTCACCTCCTCCGGTTCGAGTCGGCGGTCAAGCTAGGACCTCACGCCGGAGGGCGCTACCAGCGACTCCGCGCGAGCCAGGGTCCAGTCCCCGAAGATGGCGAGGATCGCTGCAGGGACCGCGCCGGACAGAATCATCACGGGATCCGAGAGCGCGAGCCCGGCCACGATCGGGTCGCCGAGCCCGCCCGCGCCGATGAAGGCGGCCAGGGTCGCGGTGCCGACGTTGATGACGGCCGCCGTGCGAACGCCCGCCATGATCACCGGTGCCGCCAGCGGCATTCGAATGCGCGTAAGCAGCTGCACCTCGGTCATTCCCAGCGCCCGACCCGCCGACACCGCGTCGGGCGCGGCCTCGACGATGCCCGTGTAGGTGTTGCGCAGGATCGGAAGGAGGGAATAGAGGAAGAGCGCGACGACCGCGGGCGCCACGCCGATCCCGAACACGGGGATCATGAAGGCGAGGAGCGCGATCCCCGGAATCGTCTGCAGCAGGCCCGCAGTCCGAATCACGGCCTCGGCGATCGAACGCCGCCTCTCCAACGCGACTCCGGCGGGCAGCGCCACGAGAATCGCCGCGCCCAGCGACACAAGGACCAGCAGGAGATGACGGGCGACCTGCCCTGCAAGTTCCGCGCGCTCCGTCCACATGTATGCGGGCAGTGCAAGCAGTATGCTCCGTCCCGGGCGGCGGTTCGGCTGGGTGCGATCGTCCTCGGCATCCCCGAGGCCTCCCTCCGACAGGCCGATAGCCACCAGCAGCCGGGCGGCCGCGTCGGCGACCGGTGCGCCATCGACTTCGATGCGCTCGTTTGCGCGCCGCACGGCTTCGACATCGATTCGCCCGGCCAGACGCGCCAGCGCGAGCACGGCCCCGGGACGACTGTCGTAGAATTCACCGCTTACGAGGGGCGCCGCGTCGTAGGGAGGAAAGAAGCGGCGGTCGTCGGCCAATACGGTCAGGTCGTGGCGCGAGATCGCGCCATCCGTCGAGTAGGCGTCGATCACGTCGACCGCTCCCTCGGCGAGCGCCTGGTACTTGACCGCCTGGAGGAGACTGCGCGTTTCCCGGAATTCGATCCCGTACGCGGCGGTGAGCCCGTCAAGCCCGTCGGCTCGCCCCAAGAAATCCGGGGAGAAGCCGCCGGCCAGCCCCGGTGCCGCGTCCGCCAGCCCGGTCAGCGTGCGCAGATTCAGGGAGTCCGCCGCCGCTCTGCGCATGGCGATCGCGTATGTGTTCTCGAATCCCAGGGGCGGCAGCCAGCGCACACCCCAGCGCGCCAGGAAGGTGTCGCTGACCCTGCGGAACACCTCAGCCGAACCACCCGCCGCCGTTTCTCCCAGAATCGCCGCGAGCCCCGTGCCCGTGTATTCGGGGTAGACATCCACATCGCCGCGCACCAGCGCCTGGAACACCAGTTCGGTGGACGCAAAGCCCGGTCGGCGGTCGACCGCGTAACCCTGCGACTCGAGGACCTGCGCGAAGACCTCGGCCAGCAGGTAGCTCTCGGCGAACGGCTTGGACGCGACAACGATCGGCGCCGTCTGTGCGGCCGTGGGCTCCTCGGGACCCACCAGGGCCCATGCCGCCCAGGCGGCGAGAACAGCCGCTGCCGGCCGCCGGCGCCCGTTCACCGCACGACTCCGGACTTTTCGAGCAGTTCGGCCGCGTAGCCCGTCGCGTCCCGCACGATCTCGCCGGCGGCCGACTCCATGACCACTTCGCCGGCGCGCATCACGGCAACCCGGGTGGCCACGCGCAGCGCCTCGCGCAGGTCGTGGGTGACGAAGACCGCGGTTACCCGGGCGGACTCGCGCAGCGCGGCAAACGACTCCTGCGCTTCGTTGCGGGTAATCGCGTCGAGGGCACCGAAGGGCTCGTCCATGAGCAGTATGTCGGGATCGGCCGCCACCGCCCGCGCGATGGCGACGCGCTGGCGTTGACCGCCTGACAGTTCGCGCGGATACCGGCCCGCGAACGTCGCCGGATCCAGCCCGGCGGCGCCCAGCGCGACGCGGCCGCGCTCCGCCGGGTCGGGGTTCCGCAGCAGCGCGGGGACCAGGGCCGCGTTGTCCAGGCACGTCCAGTGCGGGATCAGCCCGCCGTCCTGCTGCACGTAGCCGATGGAGCGCCGCAGCTGCACGGGATCGATGGTGCCGACCGGCTGGCCGCGAACCGTGACCCGGCCACTGTCAAGCTCCGTCAGACGATTGATGGCCCGCAGGAGGGTAGTCTTTCCGGACCCGCTCTCGCCGACCAGCGCCAGGCAGGCGCCCTTGTCCACGCTGAGCGTCACGTTGTTCAGCGCCAGCACGTCGCCGTACCGCTTGACCGCGTCCTCGATTCGGATCAGGGCCACGGCGCACCCTCGCGCAGAGCCCGCACGAGCAGGTCGTCGTCCACGTTGCCGCCGGTGACCAGGGCGACGATCGTGCTGCCGGGCTCCACGGGCACGCGCCCGTACATCAGCGCGGCCACGGCCGCCGCGCCGGAGGGTTCGACCACGAGCTTGGCCCGGGTCAGCAGCAGACGCATGGCGGAGAGAATCTCGGCATCGGCGACCAGCGCCACGTCCTCGACGAACTCGGCGACGTATCGATAGTTCAGCTTCCCCGCCATGGGAGGAGCCAGCCCGTCCGCGATCGTGTCCGTTGCGTCCAGCCGCGCCGCGCGTCCCTGATCGAGACTGCGTCGCATGCAGGGGGCGCCCTCCGGCTCGACGCCGAAGATGCGCGCGGCCGGGGCGCGGTCCGCCGGTCCCTTCACTCGTGCTCCCGCGCCGGCCACCGCGCCGGCGATCCCCGCGATCTGCCCCCCGCCGCCCACCGGCACCACGATCGTCTTGTCGCCGGGCAGATCCTCGTCGATTTCGAGACCGGTGGAGCCGTGCCCCGCGATCACGGCGGGCGAGTCGAACGGATGGAGGAAGGTCAGCCCGTCCTGCTCGGCCAGGCGCCCCGCCTCGCGGAAGGCGTCGGCCGCCGTGCCGTGCAGCACGACCTCGGCGCCGTACCCGATGGTGGCCGCGACCTTGGTGCGCGATGCCCGCTCGGGCATCACCACCACCGCGCGGGTGCCGGTTCGCCCGGCCGCCCACGCCACGGCCTGCGCATGATTCCCGGCCGAAATGGTCACCACCCCCCGGGCGCGCTCGCGGTCGCTGAGGCATGCGATCGAGTTGAGCGCGCCGCGCACCTTGAACGAGCCCGTCTTCTGCAGGTTCTCGCACTTCAGCCACACGGACGCGCCGATCCTGTCTCCCAGGGTGCGAAACGACAAAACCGGCGTCCGATGGAGCACAGGCGTCACGCGCCGCCTGGCGTTTTCGAACTCCTTCTGGTCAAGCCAGGCGTCCATGCGCTCTCCCGGATTCGGGCGGCACCGGTGTTTGTCTTTACCTGCGCGAGTTCGTAGTTTGGGCCAGGGAACGCCCTGCGCCAAGGCAGCCGTTCGGGCCCCGGCCACGGGATGCCGGCTGGCGGATCCCGCCGCACGCGACCCAGGACACGAGGATTGATCCCATGAGAATCCGATCACGGTTTGAAGGTCTCGTTGTTGTCGCATCTGCTGCTTTGGTCATTGCACCGATTATCGTTCCGGCAGGCGTCCACGCCCAACAGGGCACGATTACCGGCCAGGTGACGGACGCCGAAACCGGCGCACCCGTCGCGAACGCGGCGGTGGAGGCGCTGGGTGCGGCCGGACCGGTCGGGAGCAACGCGGAAGGGCGGTTCAGCCTGACGGTCGCGGCGGGGTCGCACTCCGTCGTGGTGACCGTGATCGGCTACGAGACGACGCGCGTGGACGGCATCCAGGTGGAGGCCGGGGGAGCCGCGAACGTTGACATCTCCATCCGCTCCCAGGCGCTGTTGCTGAACCCCGTGGTCGTGACGGCTTCGCGCCGCCAGGAGAAGGCGCTCGACGCGCCCGCCTCCATTGCGACGGTTTCGGACGCGGATGTGGCGAGGATCGCGGCGGTCACGGTGGCCGAGCACGTCAAGACGCTTCCCGGGGTGGACGCCGTCCAGACGGGCATCGCCCAGGGAACCGTGGTGGCGCGCGGCTTCAACAACGTCTTCTCCGGAACGCTGCTGACGATCATCGACAACCGTTACGCGCGCGTTCCCTCGCTCAGATTCAACGCGTACCAGATGCTCCCGACGACCGACCTGGACATCGACCGGATCGAATTCTCGCTGGGCCCGGGAGCGGCGCTCTACGGACCCAACGCCTCGAACGGCGTCATGCACATCATCACGTCCTCGCCGATCGACCGGCAGGGAACGACGATCTCGCTGGCCGGAGGCGAGCGGTCGCTGTTTCACGGTCAGTTCCGATCGTCCCACTCCCCCTCCGAGAGCTTCGGGCTGAAGATCTCGGGCCAGTACCAGCGCGGAACCGACTGGGAGTTCGACGACCCCGGCGAGGCGCAGGCGCGCATGGCCGGATGCAGCATCTGCACCCGGGACTACGACTCGGAACGCTACTCCGCCGACGCCCGCCTCGACTTCCGGTTCGCCGGCGACGGGTCCTTCATCCTCAACGGCGGGACCAGCGTCCTGGCCAGTGGCGTGGACATGACCGGCATCGGGGCCTTTCAGGTGAAGAACTGGACGTACAACTTCGCGCAGGCCCGCCTGTCGAAGGGCCGGCTCTTCGCCCAGGGCTTCCTCAACATGACCGATTCGGGGGGCGACCCCAGCGCGCCCGTTCAGGAAGGCACCTATGGGCTCCGCACCGGCGCGGCGGTGGTGGACCAGTCCCGCACCATGGCGGCGCAGTTCCAGTACGGCTTCGACCTCGGGTCCTGGCAGAGCTTCACCTACGGTGTCGACTGGCAGCGCACCGAACCGCGAACCGGGGGCACGATCTTCGGGCGCAACGAGAACGACGACATGATCTCGGAAGTCGGCACCTACCTGCACTCGGAGACGTCGCTGGGCGACCGGATCGACCTGGTCACGGCCATCCGTCTGGACGACCACAACCGCCTCACG
>CAZRQE010000071.1:0-23613 GCA_964602175.1 uncultured Gemmatimonadaceae bacterium
CATCCGCACGCTCAAGGAGGAGTGCATCCATGTGCACGACTTCGAGACCCTCGAGGAGGCCAGGGCGGTGATCGGGGCCTTCATCGAGTCCTACAACAACGGCTGGCTTCTCCAGCGCCACGGGTACATGACCCCGGCCCGCGCCCGCGAGAAGTTCAGCCGGAAGGCGGCCTGATGGTTAAGCCGTCCACTTGTCCAGGAAACCGGGACCAGTACAGCTTGAGGGCGTTCTCGTGGCCGCAGCCGGCATTTTGTTGCTCGACACGATGATCGTGATCGAAGCGGTGGACACGCGTTGCTGGAACGCCATCACTGGCCAGAAGCGGGTGGTGACGGTGCAAGAGTGCGAAGACGAGCTGCGCCGTGGAGACCCGGTAACGCCGGGATACGTGACCGTGACCGATGACGACATCGCCCGTTGCCAAGTCGTGGTGCTCTCGGACGCCCGCCGGGCTGAGTTCCAACTCGGCTATCCCGACGCCCACCGTCTTGATCCCGGCGAACGCGACCTGCTGGCCTTGGCGTCATCCCTTCAAGGCAACTTCAAGCTCTGTTGCTGTGACAAAGCCGCGGTCGCGGCTGCTCATGCGCTCGGCTTGCTCGATCACGTAGTCTCGCTTGAAGCTGTGGCCAGTTCCGTGGGTGTCCGGCCACGCCGGGCTCTCAAACGGCAGTACACTGAGCAGGTGCTGGGCACTTGGCGGACTTCTTTGCTACTCGGGACCGGCCTGTGACGTGGCCAATTGGGAGGACGCTCCGAAATAGTTGAACTGATTTGGAGCACACTCCGAATTGGTCAGGTTTGAAGAGCCCTACCGCCACCCTCCGATGTCGTACCAATCGATCGCGCGGGCGGGGATCCCTTCCGGGTCGTCCGGCGTCGGTGCCCGCTCGACCAGGACCGCCAGGGTCGACCCCGCCACATCGAATCCCAGGACTCGATCCCGTACCCTGACGCCGCCGAAGAACGCCCCCTCGCGCGGCATGTAGACGTCCAGCCAGGAGAATTCGTCCCGGTCCCGCTCGGTGGCGATCCAGAATCGGCCGTGCTCGTCGAACTTTTCACTCCACGAGCGGTGATACTCCTTGGGCGTGTTCCGGAACTCTTCCAGGGCTTCGCTGTCCTGATCGCTCCCCGCTCGTCCACGGGCCCGGTTGCGCTCTCTCCAGTCCGCGATGTCGCGCTCCGACGGCAACTCCGCCGCGAAGGTCGGCGCTCGGACCACGCCCGTCTCTCCATCGCGCGAGACGAAGACCAGATGTCCCCCGCAGGCGACGAAGACCCAGCCGCCCCCTGGATCGGGGAAACCGTAGTGGACTTTCTCGCATTCGATTTCGGCATCGACCGGAGGAAGCTCCTCCTGCCGAACCACCGTTCCCGATGCGATGTCGATCTCGAACATGCTCATGAACCCGCCGCTTCCCGCCCCGGTCTCGAACACGGCGAAATCGAAGGTCGTGATCGCCACGCCCACGACGCTCTCGCCGAACCGCCACACGGGTATGAAGTCCGCCGCGGCGGCGCCGGGAAGCAGCATTTCGGTCACCAGAGCTCCCGACGGCTCGAATACGGAGAATCGATTCAGGCCGAAGTCCAACACGCCCAGGGTCCCGTCGCGACCGGCAACGAGAACGTTGGTCATGTCGAACTCGCCGGGCCCCTCGCCCTCGCCTCCGAACACTCCGACGACCTCGCCGCTGCGGTCGAAGCAGTGGACCAGGTATGCGAAGTCCTCGGCTACACAGGCCGTGGTTTCGTCCGCCAGCAGCGCGATCAGGCCACGCGTATTGGGAGGCATCCCGGCGGTGCCGACACGATCAGGCACCAGCGTCCGAAACGCGGAGTCGTCGCCCTGGCAGCCCCACGCCAATGCCGGGGCCAGGGCCACCGTCAACGCGATCGGCACTCGTCTCATCGCGGACCCCTTCCGCCCCCTCCTACCCGCCCCCGAACGTCCGGTCCGTCTTGGCCGCCATCACGAAGTCGTTCACGTGCAGGTTGCGGATCTTGTGGGTCCACCAGGTCACCGTGACCCGGCCCCATTCCGTCAGCAGCGCGGGATGATGACCCTGCTCCTCGGCCAGCTCGCCGACCCGGTTCGTGAACGCCATCGCGGCGGCGAAGTCCCCGAACCGGAACACGCGCTCCAGCGTCGGAATCCCGTCGCGGTCGACGATCTCCCACTCCGGGATCTGCTCGCCGTACTCCGCGATCTCGGCTTCGGTGGCCGGCGGCGCGCCCACCCGGCACGCCTCGCACGTGTGCCCCACCAAATCGGTGACGGTCATGGCCACAGCCACCCGAAGGCGCCTCCGGTGACCAGCCCGTAGATCAGCCCGTCGGCCATGCTGCGGGCGGTCGCGGCCCACCCCTGGGACTGCCAGATCGCGTCCTGGGCGTGCGCGAGCGCGTATCCCATGAACGCCGCCGTCGACGCGATCTTGAAGACCGCCATGTACTCGGCCCCGGGGCCCAGCGCCAGGCCGGTCACGTACGCCGCAAACAGCCCCACGACCAGGCAGTACACGAACCACTGGCCCAGCGCCCTGTTCATGTTGTTCTGCTTTGGGAGGACCGTGATCATGGCGGCCGGTCCCCGCTTGACCTTCTCCTGGAACGCCTCGCTCCTCATCGCCGCCATGTCCGCGGCGTGCGGCAGCGAATAGTTGCCCGGCGGAATATCGAAGCCGCGCAGCGCGTCCATCACCCCGTCCTCGTCGGGGACTCCGCTGAAGTCGTTCTTGTGCCAGTTGAGGAACATGTGGATGACCGAGCTCGCGACGAACACGAGCACCGCGGCCACCAGGATGGGAAGCCAGAGACTCAGGGCGGGAACCATGGGACTACTCCTTTGGTGAAGGGTGGGTTTGCCGCGCGCGGCAGGGCCGGTGGCACGGAAGTTACCACGGCGGCGTCGGCAAGTCCGCGATCAGGTCCGCGTACACGTGCTGGAGCCCGTCCGCGATGATCAGCGGCATGACGGTGATGTGGTCGCGATCCGTGTACAGCCGGGTGCGCAGATCCATGCTCGGGTACTGTCGCAGGCGGAGATTCTCGGCCAGCAGCGAGGTGCGGCTCACCAGGCGCTGGGCGGACAGGCCCGGGTTGTTGATCTCCCCGTCCGCCATGCCGAAAAAGACCTTGGCGTCCAGGTCTTCGTGCTCGGCCGCGTAGGCCGCCTCCAGCTCGATCGTGAGCCCGTTCGTCCCGCTGCCGATGATGAAGCGGTCGAACGCGCCCGGCCGCGCCAGCAGCGCGTAGCCCGCGAACGCGCCGCCCGCCGAGTGGCCCCAGAGCGTGTGGTCGTCCGCCATGCGGTACTGCTCGCCGAGCAGCGGGCGCACGCGTTCCACCAGGAAGTCGAGGAAGCGGTCGCCCTTCTGCAGCGGCTCCATCGCCGCGAAGTCGAGGCCGAGCTCTTCCATCATGTACTCCGCCGCCACACCCTCGTCCGCCACGACGGTGCCAGGCGGGAAGAGGTCGAAGGTGCGCTTGCCGAGGCCGGCCATGCCTTCTTCGCTGCGGTGCCCGACCCCGACGACGATGATCTCCGGAATGCGCGTGCCCAGGGTGTAGAGGTTGACGATCCCGGCGGTCATCGCGAAGGCCATTGCGCCGTCCATCGACCAGAGCACCGGGTAGCTCCGCTCGGGCGACGTGTGGTACGACGGGGGCAGCGCGACCAGCACCTCGTGGTCGTAGTCGTATCCTTCGGCGCGGACCTGGGCGGGCTCTTCCCACGACATGGCGTAGGGGACGACCTGGGCCGCCGCGGGCGATGCCAGCATGTTCGCGGGCGAAGCCAGCAGGAGAACGGGAAGGCACAGGCGCGCGCTTGAAATCACTTGGGACCTCCGTCGGCCAGGGGGCTTGGGCGTCACGCGTCCTCGTCCAGTTAACGCCGCGTTGCCAGCCTGTGCAAGACGCGGCTCCCCGGCCGGCGGGCCCGTCTATCGGCGGCCAGCACAAAGGCGCATATTGGGCGCCCCGCCGGTGGTCGCGGGCAGAACCTCCGGCAGCTCCCACACCGTCACGGCCAGGATATGGCGTCACAACAAACGGACCAGGGCAAGGCTCCGCGCGGCGAACCCGCCGACGCCGGTCACGGCTTCGGCACGGCGCCGGTCTTCCTGGCATCGATCAGCACGATCCTCGGCGCCATCCTCTTCCTGCGGTTCGGCTATGCCGTCGGGCACGTGGGCCTGTGGGGCACGATGATGATCATCGTCATCGGGCACATGGTGACGATCCCCACCGTGCTGGCCGTCTCCGAGATCGCGACCAACCGGCGCGTTGCGGGGGGCGGCGCGTACTTCATCATCAGCCGCTCCTTCGGCACCACGATCGGCGGCTCCATCGGGATCGCGCTGTACCTGTCCCAGGCGATCTCGGTCGCGTTCTACCTGGTGGCGTTCGCGGAGGCGTTTCAGCCTGTGCTGCAGTGGATCGGGGGGAGATTCGAGGTCGCCCTCGGTCTCCAGTGGGTCAGCGTTCCCGGGCTCGCCGTCCTGGTCGCCCTCATGCTGACCAAGGGAGCCGACCAGGGCGTGCGCGTGCTGTGGGTGGTGTGCGGCATCCTGGCGGCGGTGATCGGGGCCTTCCTGCTGGGATCGGGGCCGGAAGAGATCCGGCCCGACGGGCTGAACCTCACGTCGACGATCGCCAACCCGGATGGATTCGGCATTGTGTTCGCGACGTGCTTTCCCGCCTTCACCGGCATGATCGCGGGCCTGGGGCTGTCGGGTGACCTCAAGAACCCGATGCGGTCGATCCCCCTGGGCACGATTGCGGCGACGCTTGCCGGCATGGCCATCTACACGCTGGTCGCGATAAAGCTTGCGCAGAGCGCCACCCCGGACGCGCTCGCGGAGGACCAGTTCGTCATGGCGCGTATCGCGCTCTGGGGACCGTCCATCTACATCGGACTGGCGGCCGCGGCATTCTCCTCCGCGCTGGGCTCCGTCATGGTGGCGCCGCGCACGCTGCAGGCGCTGGCCCGCGACCGTGTCTTCCCGGGCGCGAAGGTCAACACGCTCCTGGCCACGGGACGGGGCGAGGCGGGCGAGCCCATCAACGCCACCTACGTATCGGTCGCGCTGGCCGCCGTCTTCGTGGCGCTCGGCGACATCGACTTCATCGCCCAGATCCTGAGCATGTTTTTCATGGTCACGTACGGGACCCTCTGCTCCGTGTCGTTCCTGGAGTACTTCGCCGGCAACCCGTCGTACCGCCCGACCTTCCGCTCGCGCTGGTACATATCGCTCGTCGGCGCGGTGATGTGCGTGCTCATGATGATCCAGATGAGCGCCGTGTACGCGCTGCTCGCCATGGCGATCATGCTCGTCATCTACCTGGGGCTCAGGCGCTCGCGGCGCGGGGAACGCGACCTGGCCGACATCCTCAAGGGGGCGATGTTCCAGCTGGTCCGCAGGCTTCAGATCACGCTGCAGAAGAGCCGGACCGGGCAGCAGGATGGCGGGTGGCGCCCGTCGTTCGTGGCGCTCACTCAGTTCGGCGACCGCCGCGTCGCGCAGTTCGACCTGCTGCGCTGGATCTCCCACCGCCACGGGTTCGGACACTTCGTCCAGCACATGAAGGGAGACTATTCCCTGGAGACGGAACTCGAGGCTCGCGCCCAGCTCAGCAAGCTGGTGAAGCGCTCCGACCTCAGCCGGGCCGGGACGTTCGTCGACACGCTGATCGCGCCTTCGTTCGAGAACGCGGTCACGCAGGCGCTCCAATACCCCGGCATTTCGGGGCTGCCCAACAACAGCATCCTGCTGGAATTCGACAAGGACCACCCGGAGGAGATCCCGAGGCTGGAGCGCGCGATGCGCCTGGCGGCCTCGTCTCGGTTCAATGCGGTCGTCCTGCGTTCCACGACCTTCCGCTTCGGCTACCGCTCGTCCATCCACGTCTGGCTGACCCCGGAGACGCTCCCCAATGCGGCCATGATGCTGATGCTGGCCTACATCATCGTCGGTCACCCTGAATGGCGGACCGCCGAGATCCGCGTCTTCGCGTGCATCGGCACGGACGGAGACGAGCGCGAGGCCGATCAGCTGTCCGCCCTCGTCGACCAGGGCCGTCTCCCGATCGGACGAAAGAACGTCGTGACGCTGCCCGTCGAGTCCCGAGGCAGGATCGAGCGGGAAGTCGAGCGCCGGTCATCCGACGCGGACCTGGTGATCGCGGGAATCTCGGCGGATCAGATGGGGGAAGGAAGCCTGACCGAGGTGCTCCGGAGCCACCGGGCCGCGAACGACATCGTCTTTGTGCACGCGGTGGAAGAGATTGTGATCGACTGACGCCCGCGGGCCGCAGTTGCCCGGGCGTCACCCCGGCACGCCGCCTACCAGTTCGGCTTCGGCAACTCCGCAATCAGGTCGGCGTATACGTGCTGCAGCCCGTCGCCGATGATCGACGGCATGGCGGTGAAGTGGTCGCGGTCCGCGTAGAAGCGGGTGCGCAGGTCCAGGCCGGGGTATTCGCGCAACCGCAGGTTCTCGGCGAGCAGCGTCGTGCGGCTGACGAGCCGCTGGGCACACAGTGGCGCGTGGTTGATCTCGCCGTCCGCCATGCCGATGAAGACCCGGGCCTCCAGGTCGTCGTGGTGCTTCGCGTATTCGGCCTCCAGGTCGATCGTGAGGCCGTTGGTCCCGCTTCCGATGATGAAGCGGCCGAAGGCTCCCGGCCGGACCAGCAGCGCGTAGCCCGCGAAGCCCCCGCCCGCCGAGTGTCCCCAAAGCGTATGATCGTCGGCCATGCGGTACTTCTCGCCGAGCGAAGGGCGCAACTGTTCCACCAGGAAGTCGAGGAAGAGGTCGCCGGTCAGGAACGGCAGCGACATGTCGAAGTTGAAGCCCATCCCTTTCATATACTCCTCGCCCAACTCCGGGTCCGCCCACACGCTGTCCGGCGGGAACAGGTCGAAGGTGCGGTACGCCATCCCCAGCATCCCGCCCTCGCTCCGATGCCCGACGCCGACGACAATGATCTCCGGGATGCGCTGGCCCACGGTGTAGAGGTTCGCGACTCCGGCCGTCAGCGAGAACGTCATCGCGCCGTCCATGGACCAGACCACGGGATACCGGCGGTGCGGCGACACGTGGTAGGACGGCGGCAGCGCGACCAGAACTTCGTGGTCGTAGTCGTATCCCTCGGCTCGCGCATGCATGGGCGGCTCCCACGACATGGCGTAGGGGACGGGACCGGTCGGTGCAACCGGCTCGGCGGCCTGGCGCGGCGAACCCACCTGCGCGCGCTCCGTCACCGGATCACGTACCACTCGGTCTGGTACGGCCGGAAGTACTCGTAGCCGTCGGGTGTCAGGTAGCCGTCGTCCTCCATGGGGATCCGCACGGTGCCGCCGCCGTACTCGGGGATCGCGGTCGTGGCGCTGAATTCGATGGAGCGGTAGGAGCCGTCGCGCAGATGCGAATCCCACTCGGGCGGCGACGACAGGTCCATGTCGCGGGCATTGATCGCGGGGCCGAGCGCGTGGCCGTGGTAGCCGATGGGGTGCGAGTACAGGCTGGGCAGGAAGTCGACGTCCTCCAGAAGCGCCGCGATCGCGAGCGTGGCTTCCCAGCCCGTCATGCCGGGGCGGGGGGCGGCCGCGAATGCCTCGTGCACGATGTTGGCGTTGCGGAGCGCGAGTTTGAGCCCGTCGGGCACGTCGTCTTCACCCTCGCGAAGGATGTATGCCACTTTTTGCCAATCGCTGGCGAAGCCCAGGTAGTCGAAGCCGCAGTCCAGGTGGATGATGTCGCCCCGCTGGAAGACGAGGTCGTCGGGCGAGGGGTGCACATAGGGGATCATCTCGCCGGTCGCCTCGTCGAAGCGCTGGACGGCCACGTGGATCTCGAACCAGGGCTTCCCGCCCACGCCGAGCTCGGCGATCGTGTGCTCGAAGAACCATTTGATGTCTTCCGCCTGCGTCTCGCCGGGCGTGATCACGACGTTCGAAAACGCGGTCTGCGCGATGACGTCGGTGGCCAGCACCAGCTGCCGGTAGTGCTCCAGCTCGCCGGGCAGGCGGGTGTCGAAGACCTCCTCGATGAGCGGGGCGGCCGAAACGAAGCGCGACTCGGCCACCGGGCCCAGCGCATCCGCGAGGAAACGGTAGCTGTCGTAGGTGAGGCTGCTGTCGTGCCCCCGGTTGCCGCCGATGGCGAGGCCGATCGTGGCCGGCTCGTAGCGTTCCCACAGTACTCGCAGGCCGGTCGGCGTGTCCTGGATGCCGCGGGCGTTGCGCGCGGCCGGCATCGGCTCGAAGAACCGCCGGTAGTCGGCCGTGGGGCGCCAGTAGTCGGAGTAGGCGGCCAGTCCGTCGTCGCCGGCGTCGACGAAGACCATGACGTCGCGCCGCCGTGCGTATTGGAGCGGCGGGGCCACGTAGTACAGGGCCGGGTCCTGGTGGAATTCCTCGCTGACCACGATCCACATCTCGATCCCGTGGGTTCGCATCTGGCCGAGCAGCAGGGCGCGTTTCTCGGCAAGCCACTCCAGCCGCAGTTCGTACTGCGCGCGCATGCCGAGCAGTTCGGGCATGCCGGGGATTACGCGGCCGTCGAAGAGCTCGACGGGCCGGGAGGACGCCCTCGGACGGTCGCCGTCAGTGTCGGGCGGCGCGCCGGCGGGCGTGCAGGAGGCGAGGAGGGCGGCGGTGGCCATCGCGGCCATGCGCCCAACACGTTCGCGGCGGAGTCTTCGGCTCATGTCAGCACCTCCCGGAAAAACGCCCGTACGACAGGTCCCACTCATCCATCTTGCCCCTCACGGATGCGCCCGCAAGTGTAAGGCAGCTGCCGAACATCCCCTCGAGTCCCGAGTTTGCGCCATGAGAATCGCCACCGCACCCGCGCTCGCCGCCCTGTTCCTGCTCGTTGGCTGCCAGGCCGCCGACTCGCCCTCCCGGGCGTCGGACGACGCCAATCCTCCACCCGGCTCCGACTACGCCGGCACCGCCTTCGAGTTCGAGGAGGTCGTACCCGGGGTCTATCACGCCCGGGGTACCGGCAGCCTTGCCGTGGGATCGCACGGCGCGGTCATCGTGAACGAGGAGGACGTGCTGCTGGTCGAGTCGCACATCTCGCCCGCGGCCGCCTACGCGGTGGTGGACGAGATCGAGGCGCTCACCGACAAGCCGGTCCGCTACGTGGTCAACACCCACTACCACTTCGACCATGCACACGGCAACCAGGTGTACCCTCCCGACGTGCATGTGATCGGCCACGAAGTCACCCGCGAGATGCTGGAGAACGGGGGTTCGATGGGGCGGTCCTACCAGACGTTCGTGGGTGGACTGCCGGACCAGGTCGCCGCGCTCGAGGAGCAGGTCGCCGCCGCGGAGACGGAGGAGGAGCGCGCCGAGCTGGAGGGCAGGCTGGCGTACATGCGGAACTACCTGGCGGGCCAGGAAGCGGTCGAACCGATGGGTCCCAACACCACGCTGTCCGAGCGCATGACACTGTTCCGGGGGGACCGCGAGATCCGGTTGCTCTTCTTCGGACGCGGGCACACCGGCGGCGATGTGGTGGTGCATCTGCCCCGGGAGCGCGTGCTCATCACCGGCGACATGCTGCTGCCCGGCCTGCGCTAGATGGGCGATGGCTACGTGGACGAATGGGACGACACGCTGGAGCACCTGAAGTCACTGGACTTCGACTGGGTCATCCCCGGCCACGGCAACCCGTTCCAGGACAGGGAGCGGATCACCTACCAGCAGGAGTACATGCGGGACCTGCAGGCGCAGGCTGCGGCGCTGCACGCGGAGGGGCTGTCATACGAGGAGGCCGCGGCGCGGATCGACATGTCTGACCACGCGGACAACTACCCGCAGATCGCGGGGGCGGGAGTGCCGCCGGTGACGGTGCAGCGGATCTTCGAGTTGCTGGACGGGGGGAGCTGAGGGACCCCGCTAACAGGTTTCTGAAGCACCCGGTCATAGCTGTAGGCACGGCCGGTTATTGCCAGCGAACGGCTTCCCTCACGAACGCAGAGTGAACATCCATGAAGCACACCGACTACGGCGGACTGCATGAGGACTTGAAGCTCACGGGCTCGGCGATGAAGCGTCGGGACATGCTCAGGCTGGCCGCGGGTGGCGTAGGCGCGCTGTACCTGTTCGGGCGGGCCAGCGATGTGTCCGGAAGCGAGGGTGTCGACGGCGCGTGTGAACGAATCCCCGAGGAGACAGCGGGTCCCTTCCCTGGCGACGGGTCGAACGGACCCGACATCCTGAGCGAGGCGGGCGTGGTTCGCACGGACATCCGGCCCAGCTTCGCGGGCCTGTCGGGAGTGGCGCCGGGTGTGCCGCTAACGGTGAACCTGCAGTTGGTCGACCTCCAGAACGGTTGCGCACCCGCAGCCGGGGTGGCTGTCTACGTTTGGCACTGCGACCGCGAGGGGCGCTATTCGCTGTACAACCGGGGCGTCACCGAGCAGAACTACCTGCGGGGCGTCCAGGAAAGCGACTCCCGTGGAGATCTGTCGTTCACGACGATCTTCCCGGGATGTTATCGGGGCCGGTGGCCGCACATCCACTTCGAGGTATTCCCCAGCCTTGCCGCCGTGACGGACGAGCGGAACAGGATCGCGACCTCGCAGCTCGCCTTTCCAGAAGCTGCCTGCGACGAAGTGTACGGGGTGGAGGGTTATGAGCCGAGTGCTCGCACCAAGGAGCGTATTTCGCTCTCGAGGGACAGCGTCTTCAGGGACGGTGTGGCGCAACAGATGGCCGAGATGACCGGCAATGCATCGGACGGCTACACGGCGAAGCTGACGGTGGCGGTGTAGCGCGGGCTGCGTATGCAATTGCTGATCGGCATGCGCCGACTTCAGCACTCGACCTTGTCCAACCCGACCCGAACGCACTACTTGACGCTCCAGGAATCGGAGATCGAGGCCTTCTCCGAACGTGGTTGCCGGCACCAGACCGACTTGAACGACTGCGAACGAAGAGCGCACAGCGCACTGAGGAGCAACTGACGGGTCTCGTCAGTGAGATGACATAGGGCCCTCTACGTCGAGCGCCTAGGTCGCCGCCCACACAACAAGCCGCAGTTCGCTTTCGTCAACCACGGTGTATTCCGGCGTCCTGCCCGACAGGTCGGCGCTGTCTCCAAGGATGATCGGCACGCCATCTCCCCGCCGGTCCATGACCCGCGATCGGCCCAGGCTCTCGTCGCTCGGGATCGGACAACGGGCCAGTAACGAGACAATCAGTTCGTTCCGACTGTACTGCCTGAGGTGCATGCTGTCCGTAGTGAGCGTGTTGGCCAGCGACCCGGGGACGTAGAGTTCGAGCCGATCCGCAAACATGTGAAGACGTATCCTCGCACCCGCCATCGAATAGTCGCGGTGAGCGACCGCGTTGGCGAGGGCCTCGAAGACCGCTCTCTCGCTGAATTGCGGGCGATCCACACGAACGGTCTTCTTCCTGGCCCGGACAAGCATGTTGCGCCGTACGAAGAGAAGTGCCCTGAAGATCTGAGTGTCCAAGGGCCCGCCGATGTCCCGGGCATCGGTCTGGTAATTCACGTCGCGGCGTTCCCCTGCGTAGCTCACAGCCTGAACGTACGCATGAGGCATCCAGTCCGTCGGCGAGCGAGAGCACAATAGAGCCCCGCTCACCGTGATCCGAGGGACATTGTCGTCGTCGTTCGCAACAAGGCGAAGTTTGCGAAGCCCTGTCTCTGTCACTTCCACCGCTGGTGCCAAGAACCTACCAACCAGCTTCGAATCGAGGTCCGCCGGCGTGGATCCGGGAATCGGGGTCTCATCGAAGCGAATAACGCGGGACTGGCTTCGCTCTTGAAGAAGCCGTGCCAGCACGTCGGCAGGGAGCCTTCGCTTGGAACTCCCAATGCGCCGAAAGTAGCCGCCGGGGCTCTCATGCACGAAAAGGCTTCGGGGCACGACAACCTCGATGACGGTACGAAGTGTGCCGTCGCTATCGAACAGCTCCAACTTGCTGATTTCCGCATCAAGAGGTGGTTTGACCGAGTCATTGCATATCTGCCTGACCCAGGTTTCGACCATGTCGAGCTTCGATAGCGAGATTCCCACGATTTCCCGGGTCTTGTCCGCCACGCCCAAGACCAGCGTGCCTCCTCTGGAGTTAGCCATGGCGGCCATCTCGCTGGCGAAGTCATCCCTCTTGGGGCTTACGACCTCATTGCCGGCAACGAGAACCCGTTTCAGTTCCAGCGTTGAGTCCTCGCCGAGCCGAATCCGACGTGCCAACGCCTCGGTATCCCTCACGGTGGATCTCCTTCGAGCGGCATGATCCGCTTGTAGCGACTCTTGAAGGCTTCCCGTCCCCCCTCCATGACCCTACAGATCTCGTCTCTCACCTTCTGTTCCTGCAATCCACCCTCACATGCCTTTCGGCTTTCACCGTTTCCGGCTTCCAACGACAACACGAACTCGGCGTCTCCGTGCACCACGATGTTCGGATTGTGGGTAACCACGATCACCTGGCGCTTCAGCTTGGTTTCCCTGAGTTGGCTGACCAGAAGGTCATAGATCAGCGTGTTGTCCAGGTCATCCTCAGGTTGATCGAGAATGATCGGCTCCTCGCCGTGACCGAGCACAAAGGCCAAGAGTGCGGCCGTCTGTTGCCCAGGCGATGCCTGCGTCAGCGGTCTCCAGCCTCCTTGTGGATCTCGGAACGACACGCGGACGCTGTCATTGGGGCAGTACAGAGCCAAGCGGTCGATGCTCTCGGCAGGAACCTTCCTTAGAGCCTCTTGAAAACGCCAATCTTTCGTGGGCCACGAATCCAGTTCGCCCGATTGGAACCGACGGATGGTCCAGAGTAACCCATCAAGGCGTTCCCAACTCCAGGACTCTCCAGGCCCCTGACGGATTCTCTCGGCAAGAGCCCGCCGGTCGGCGTCAAACCGATCAGTCCCCAAGATACCCGTCAGTGCTCTCCCCAGCCCGCCAGTGTTCGTCAACGGGATGACTTCGACCCGAATGACGTCACCTGTGGCTTCCGTTGCAAACGCACTTCTAGCACTTCCCAGATTCTGGCATTGCTCACGATATTGTTCGAGGGTTTGGGCAGCCTCTACCTTTAGCTCTTCCGCTCGGCTTCGGTCTCGTTCCAATCCCTCAATCTCTCGCTGGAGACGGGCCGAATCCGCGACCAGAATCTGGTATTCCCCAGGACTGCTTATCCCCTGGTCTGCCAGTTGCGCCGAGGCCGCTCGGAAACCGTCTTCGCTAACCCTAAGTGCCTCCTTCCACCGCCGGACCTGCTCACCTGTCATCATTGCCTCAACCAGACCCTCCGCGACTTCGACACCATCGAAGACGAGTCGTCTGAGGCCAGCGGTCACCCGGCTCAGCACCGCGTGTGCCTCATCGAGATCTTCACGTGGATCTCCGTCGGATCCAAGGTCGCCCAAGTCGAGATCGGCGACCGAGAGCTGTTTCGCACTGTCCGCTACCGCTTGCACACTCTCTCGAGCCGCTGTGACCACTGCCTCCCATGCATCGTCATGCTGGCGCATTTTCCGATACTCGCTGAGCTGCCGCGCCTGATCGCCCTGCTGGAGGAAGTCGAGCTTGTGTCGAATATCACTCAGCGCTGCCCGGCGAGCGCTGAGGCCTTCCGCACGCGCGGCAGCCGTACGAGCTCGGGCGCGCAGGGACAGATACCGCGATTTGAGGTGTTCGATCTCCCGGTTTCTTTCGGCTGCCTGAACTTGACTACTGTCATCGATGATAGTGAGAAGCGCATCTGGATCCTGAGCCATCGCGAAGAGCTGCTTTTGGCTGTAAATGCGCACCGGAAAGCGCTCCGAGACACTACCCTCCTCCGGCTTTCTTCCGTTCGCGCCCAGACGAAGAATGGAAGCAACTCCTCCAGAGGGACTCCACGTCAGCGCGAACCGCTCTTCGTGCTTGCGGTAAATCAACTCGACGCGTGTGTCCTCCGTCAGGAGCCCCTCACGCCTGCCAGCCGGTGGGACCAGCAAACGGCGGTCGAACATTCGTCGTAGCGACCCCTCATCACTGGACCCACTCACATTCAATTCCGCGTCGCGCCGAAGTGCCTTACGGCAAAAGTCGACGAGTGTGGACTTCCCTGTCCCGCGACCGCCGATGATCGCGTTCAACCACGGATTGAGCCGGACGATCATCGGCTCCTTTCGACCCATAAACCTGGCGTCGGCAACTGCAATGCTCTCGATGAGCAGTTCCCCATGCTGACTGTTGGGGTCACCAGGGTCCGAGTTTTTCACGGGCTGGAGTGAATCGGCTCCGTCCAGCAACGCCAAGCCTAGGCCTTCGATGTTGGGGCGCGTCATCTTCACCCAGGTGAACCGCCGCCCCAGCTCTTCGAAACTGTGGGCGTCTGACGACCAGATCTGCGAGATCCTGCGTCCCACCTCGGGCTTGCTTCCGTCGAGCCAGCTATGGTCAACTTCCCGCTCTGGATCGATCTCCACTGCGGAAAGGCGTGGGTCTGCCAGTACCGCCAATCTCTCATGACCGTCCTGGACGGTCAGAAGGCCTTTAGGGCCGTTGACATGCGGGCCGAGGATTAGGGCATCTCCGCCTATCTTCTCAAGGATTTGCTCCACGTTGAGCTTTGACCGGGCGAGATCCGTTCCACGCTTGTCCACCGCGATCTCGACTCGAGACAAGAGATCCTCTACATGCTCCTCGCCACGACTTGGATCCAAGAGCAAAAGCAGATGGACTCCATCGCTGGCCGTGATTTCTGCACCCGGGAAGAAGACCGGACAACCGGACAGGTCCCCAGCAACCGATTGGATCTCCGAGATGGCCCCGGCCGAGTTGTGGTCCGTGATTGCTACGGCGTCCAGGCTGGCCTCGGCAGCGGCTGTGACCCACCCCTTCCAGTCCTTCTCATCGTCGGATTCCCGTCGAAAGTCCCTGGACTCTGGAGAGTGGGCGTGCAGGTCCACACGCCACCATCGCGAGCCTGGCCATTCCGGGTTTGGATTCATGAACCGTCCTTGTCGTGGCGCCGCAGCGCGAGCATGCCCTACTCAACAGAATATAGGGGTTGCGCACATCGATCCGAGTCCGGGGGCGTCCGTCAGCGTCTTCCGGCATGTCGGACCACTGTTGCACGAGATAGGTCGTCAAGCAATCTGACCGAGCGAAAAGGGTACTACCGCTCCGGCATCACCACCGCCTCACCCGGCTTCGGCCTCACGCCCTCGGCAAAGAGTTGCGCGTTCAGCGCGGGCACGCGCGACGTGATCAGTTCGTTGAGCGGGCCGAGCAGCTCCTCCATCCCCTCCCAGGCGCGGTCGACCTGCCACATATGGTCCTCGGTCGGCAGGGTGGACGAGCCCTGGATGGCCGTGGCGACCCCCGCGTTGCGGCGCGCGTCGCCCACGTCGTCGTCGATCTCTTCCAGTGCTTCGCGGATCGCCTCCAGTTCTTCGGCGAGCCCCACCGGGGCTTCGGCCGCGGCCTCGATCAGCTCCTCGGCGGCGTCGAGCTGCTCCTCCAGCTGGTCGACCGCGCGGCCGGCCTCGTAGATCGACGGGGCGAGCGCGTGCAGGCTCATCAGCGCGTCCTGGCGGGCCATGCGGTCGGCCCGGGTCATGGGGCGGCGGGGGTCGGCCTGGATCTCGACGGTTGACGAGTACGTCTGCCCGCCCACCGTCATGCTCACCGTGTAGACGCCCGGCATGGCAACCGGGCCTTGGGGCGTCCCCGGCTGGCCGAACCCGACAGGCTGTTGCGGGCCTTCCGGCTCGTAGGGCGCGTCCATGCGCCAGTCCCAGACGACCTCGTTGATGCCGGCTGCTGAAGGCGCTTCCAGGGTGCGGACGTGGGTGCCGTCCGAGGCGGTGATGGTGAGGGCGAAGGTGGTGCTCTCCGTGCCTGTATCGGTGTCCCGTTCAGCCATTGCGCCGCCCGCGGCTCCGGCGGTTTCCGCAGGCGCCCCGTCGGCCATGTCGCCGCCGTCTCCCGGGCCGGCATCGTCGCCGTCTCCGGAGCCGTCGCCCTCGTCCCCCTCCTCCTCGGCCATCGGCGCTGTCCACTCGTCGCGCAGGTAGTAGCGAATCAGGGTGCCGCGCGGGGGGTTCGGGGCCGAGTAGGTCGCGCCGGTGAAGGGCCAGTCGCCGCGCTGAGCCCACATGATGGTCTCGCGGGCCTGGGGGAAGATGCGGCCGGCCTCGGCGAGGGTCTCGGCCGAGAGGTGCTCGAGCGGGCTGACGTCCGCGAGGATCCAGAAGGAGCGGCCGTGGGTGCCGACCAGCAGGTCGTTGTCGCGGGGGTGGATGAGGATGTCGTCGACGGGGACGACGGGGAGGTTGTTCTTGAGCTGGACCCACTGCTCGCCGCGGTCGACCGACACGAAGACGCCGACCTCGTTGCCCACGAAGAGGAGGTTGGGGGCGCGGTGATGCTCGGTGACGACGTTGACCGACCAGCCGTCGGGCAGGCCGTCGGTGATGCGGCGCCAGTTCTGGCCGTGGTCCTCGCTGACGTACACGTAGGCGGCGTAGTCGGCGTTGCGGTGCCCGTCGAAGCTGGCGTAGACACGGCCCTCGGCGTGGTGCGAGGGCTCGAGGCGGCTCACGTAGGTGCGGTCGGGGAGGTCCGGGAAGCGGTCGGCGACGTTGGTCCACGTGGCGCCATCGTCGCGGCTGATCTGGACATTGCCATCGTCGGTGCCGACGTAAAGCAGGCCGGGTGTGAGGGGGGATTCGGCGAAGGCGGTGATGTTGCCGTAGGTCGAGATGCCGTCGTTGACCGACATCTGGGGCTCGGAGCCGGGCACGCCCATGATCTCGAGCTCGTTGCGGTCGATCTGGCGCGTGAGGTCGACGCCGCCGACCTCCTCCCACGACATGCCGCGGTCGCGCGAGCGCATGAGGTAGTTGGCGCCGAGGTACACGGTGGCGGGGTCATGGGGCGAGAGCTGGAGGGGCGAGTTCCAGTTGAAGCGGTACGTCTTGGCGGTGTCCCCGTCGGCGCGCGGCCCGGTGATGGGGCGCATCGGGGTCTTCTCGCCGGTGTTGAGGTCGTACCGGTTCATGTTCCCGTTCTGGGACTCGGAGAAGACGATGGTCGAGTCGGTGGGATCGACGATGGTGAAGAAGCCGTCGCCGTACGCGGTCTCGTACCAGTCCTGGTGGCGAATGCCGTGGAACGAGCGCGTGTTGGAGGGCCCGCACCAGGGGTCGTTGTCCTGGAGGCCACCGCAGACATAGTACGGGTCGCGCATGTCGAAGCCGATGGCGTAGAACTGGCCCAGCGGCAGGTTGTCGAACATGCGCCAATGGGCGGTGCCGTCCCAGCTGGCGACCACGCCGCCGTCGCTGCCCAGGATGAGGTGGTCGGGGTCGTTGGGGTTGATCCAGAGGTCGTGGTGGTCGACGTGGACCTGGGAGGCGCCGTCGCTGCGGAAGGTGCGGCCACCGTCGTCGGAGACCATGAGGTTGGTGCCGAGCACGTAGATGCGGTCGACGTTGGTCGGGTCGATGCGGACCTGGGAGTAGTACATGGGGCGCGGGTTGGTGTTCGACATCTTCTCCCAGGTGTCGCCGCGGTCGAGGGAGCGGAAGAGGCCGCTTCGGCGCTCGCCGCCGCCTCCTCCGAAGAAGCCGGCGTCGGGGTCGCGGGCGTCCGCTTCGATGAGGGCGTAGACGACGTTGCCGTCCTGGCGGAAGATGTCGACGCCGATGCGCCCCTTGTCGCCCTCAGGGAGTCCCTCGGTCAGTTCGGTCCAGCTGTCGCCGCCGTCGAAGGTGCGGTACAGGCCGCTGCCCGGACCGCCGCCGTTGAAGCCCCAGCCGGTGCGCTGCCGCTGGTACATCGCGGCGAAGACCGTGTTGGGGTCGCCGGGGTCCATGGCAAGGTCGATCGCGCCGGTGTGCTCGTCGATATGGAGGACGTTCTCCCACGTCTCGCCACCGTCGTGCGTGCGGAAGACGCCGCGCTCCTCATTCGGGCCCCAGAGGTCGCCCACGGCCGCCACGTACACGATGTCCGGGTTGCGGGGGTGGATGAGGATGCGCCCGATGTGCTTCGTTGCGTCGAGTCCCATGTGGCGCCATGTGTTCCCGGCGTCGGTGGACTTGTACACGCCGTTGCCCCAGCCGGACGACTGCCGGTTCTGCGGCTCCCCGGTGCCGACCCAGACGAGGTTCGGGTTGGACTGGTCGAGGGTGACGTCGCCGATGGAGCTGGTGGGCTGGTCGTCGAAGAGCGGCGTCCACGAGGTGCCGTGATTCTCGGTCTTCCAGACGCCGCCGGTACCGGTCGCGATGTAGAAGACCTGCGGTTTCGACTCGACGACGGCGAGGTCGGCGATGCGCCCGCCCATGAGCGCCGGGCCGATCTCGCGGTACTGCAGGTGCGAGATGGCGGTCTCGAGGGTGGTCTGGGCGGTGGCGGGCGCCGGACTCGACGTCGCGGGCAATGCCAGGGCCACGGCCGCCGTGCAGAGAAGGCGAAGGCTGCGATGGGTCATGATGGTTCTCGGTGTCTCGGGGAAAGCAGCGGCTGGCTATTGTAGGGGTGTGATCCTCGCGCGGACCACGTAGGGCACGTCCAGCTCGTCGAAGACGACTGTCCAGTAGAAGTCGCCGCGGACCACCGGACTCAGCCAGAACACGGTTTCGAGTGGTGCCGGGGCGGTGCTGCCCAAGTAGGCGCCATCAGGGGCCAGGACATCGTAGGTGATCCCTCCGCCCGGCGACGAGGTCTGCACCCACAGGTTCCCCTCGGCGGATGCGAACAGGCCTACCACCACAGGCTTCACGTCCGGGATCCGCGACCAGTCGGCCTCGGTCTCGACGCCCTGCTCCCGGAGCCAGGCGCGCGTGTCCGCGATCACGGAGTCGCGCTCGGCCGCGGTGACGGGCAACGGCGGCCGCTCCGTCACCGCGACCAGCAGCGTGTCGCCCCCGGGCATCCACTTGTGGACCCGGTGGGAGGGGTCCCCGAACGCCGCCGACCACATCGCCCCGGAAGGGTCGAACGCGGTGGCTCCGCCGGGATAGAACGGCACCTGGCGGACCGACCACCCGCCGGCCGACTCGACGAGGAAGATGCTCGGGTCCTCGTCTCCGACGTCTTCGGCGGCGGGGGGCAGTGCGAGCGAGGGCATCTCGGTCATCGTGGAATCGAAGACGCGCATGGTGCTCGTCGAGTGCTTGAGGATGCGTCCGTCGGCGGTCATGGCACCCGTCCATACCCAGCCCCTCACGAAACTCGTGAACGGGAAGGAATCGACGAAGCCGTCCTCGGGGTCGAACACGGACATGCGGGCGGCGTACGAGTCCGGCACCCAGATGCGTCCGGAGGGGTCGAGCATCAATCCGTTCGCGCCGACGAATTCCCCCGGGCCCTCGCCCTGCTGTCCATGCGTCGCCAAGTGGGATCCGTCGGCCGCGAATACCCGCAGCTCCATCGCCTGGGACTCGAGCACCGCGAACCCACCGCCCTCGAGTCCCACCAGCCCCTTGATCTCTCCGAAGGACTCGGGCCGATCCGCTTCGATAGTGCCGACGCGGATCTCCTCGACGAGGGTCCATGTGGGAGCGATTTGCGGCGGCGGCGTGTTCGTGACCCGCTCCACGCCCGAGGGGAGCGTGTCCCTGACGGTTGTCCAGTCCGTCGCGGGGCCCGCTTCAGCGCACGCCAGGACGGCGACCGCGCCCGCGGCGAGGATGCGCACCGACCTGCTGGACGCCGGCGATATTCTCTCACCGATTGTCGTCATGGCGCACCGGCCACCGGGTTAGTCCGCTTGACCACCACCGTCTGCACACCCAACCCGCTCATCTCGACGAACGCAACCAGACCATCCGGACCGAATGCGGCCGGCAGCGACATGGTTCCGGCAGGATAGCTGCCCAGGTAACGGCCGTCTGGTGTGAGCACGTCGATGGGCCCGTCGTCCACGGGACCCTCACCGCGCCGCAGCACCCAGATGTGTCCGTCCCAGGTCGTTGCCAGACCGCGAATCACGGACAGTTCGGTGTGAAACTCGAGTTCCTCGATGCGCCTGCGCCGTGCCGGAAGGTCCGCGCCCGGTGCGGCGTTTTCCTCCAACCTGTCCATCCGGCGGCGTTTCTCGGCGCGGATCATCTGGCCGGTCAGCGGCTCGGGTTGGAAGGGACGAGTCAGGATTCGCACGACTCCCGCGCCCGCTTCGGCAACCTTGACCGCGTACGTCGCCGAGTCTGAGAACGCCACCCGTCCGTCCGAAAGAACGCCCCAATAGAGTTCCGGGCTGAATTCGGGGAGTCCCGACGTGGGCCTGGGCGCAGTGTTGACCAGGTTCGTCTGGTCCATATCGCTGATGTCGACCGGGGGCAACCATGCCTCCGCGATCGTGTCCGTCACGGATTCCTCGCCCGACAGGGTCGTGCGTTCGAACGGGTGCGATGTGGGGAATCTGACCGGGGTGCTGAATGCCGCCCCCGTGATCGTCCAGACGGTGGGCCGCGTGGGCACGCCGATGACCGCGTCCGAACCGGGCTGGGCCACGACGTGTCCAACGCTCGTAATGCCGGAGACCTCGGCCATACGCACCAGACGCTCGAATTGTCCGTCGGCGGCGAAGACGTGGTAGCCGCGGCGGCCGACATCCGCAACCGCTACCCGTCCGTCGGTGAACACCGCCACGCCGCCTGCGGAACCAAACTCTCCCGGGCCCTCTCCCGGACCACCCAATTGTCGGAGGAGTCGCCCGTCCAGGCCCACCACAACCACCTTCTGAGTCCCCATGAGCCAGTCGAACAGCACGAGGTTGCCCGCGCCGTCGAACGCCGCGCTTCGGATGTACGCGAACTGCTCCCAGTCCTCGCCCTCCATCGTGCCCAGACGGTAGCGCTCCTCGAAGTCGAGCTCCAGCCAGCGGTCCTCGGCAGGGAGCTGGACGATCTCCTGGGCACCCGCGGAAGCGGCGAGCAACAGTGCGACCGAGAGGACACAGCATCCCAGAATTTGTTCTCTTGCCATATGTATGGGTCTTTGAGTATGGTTAGTCCATATTGGATGTCGGCACTGACGCCAGCGGCCAGCGAAGAAGGACCCATGAAGACCACGATCAATCTTAGCGATCAGCTGCTGCGCAGAGCAAAGCGGCGGGCTTCGAGCCGCGGCATCACGCTTACCCGCTTTATCGAGGACGCTCTGCGCGCCAAGCTGATGGACGGGGACCGAGATGCACCCCGTTTCAAACTGCACCTGAAAACGGTTCGCGGGCACGCTCCACCTAACGTGGACATCTCCGACCGCGAGGCCCTTTATGACGTCCTCGACCGCCCGTGATCGCGGTTGACACCAACGTCCTGATCTACGCCCATCGCGCGGAGACAAGCCTCCACGCTGTCGCGAGCGAAGAGCTGGTCGCGTTGGCGGAAGGGGCGATTCGCTGGGGTCTGCCGGTGTTCTGCATCGGCGAGTTCATTCGCGTGGTGACGCACCGGCGGGTGTTCAACCCACCGTCGACGCTGTCGCAGGCGACCGGGTTCCTCTCAGACGTTGTCGCGTCTCCGTCCTGCCGCATTGTTCGGCCCGGCAGGGATTTCACCGGCTTGCTGGTAGACACTGTCCTGCAAGCCGGCGCCCGGGGAAACCTGGTTTTCGACGCACAGATCGTCGCCCTGTGCCGCGAGCACGGCATCGCGACCATTCTGACGAATGACCGCGACTTCGATCGTTTCCGGGATCTGCGCGTCCGGTATCTCGAGGAATCGCGGTAAGGGCGGGCGAGGCGATCGTGATACCGGATTCGCATCGCGTTTGCCAACCCCCGAGCCGGCGTTTCACTTTTCGCGCATGATGCCGCCAAGCCGACGATCCCGCCACCGCCGCTTCCCGGTGGTCCTCGCCGTGGCGCTGGCGGCCGCCTGCGGAGGCGACACAACCGAACCGCCGCCCCGACGCCCGGTCCCGGTTGCCACCACCGTCCTCCTCACCCCCGCGTCGGCCACGCTTACCGCGATCGACGATACGCTCCGCCTCACGGCGGATGTTCGCGACCAGGAAGGCCAGCCCATGACCGCCGTGGCGATAACCTGGCGGTCGAGCGACCTGTTCGTCGCGACCGTGAATACCCTCGGCGTCACCAGGGCGACCGGGAACGGCACCGCCACAATCACCGCGACGGTCAGCGGGGTGTCGGGTACGGCCGCCCTCACGGTCGAGCAGCAGGTCGCGGCGGTCACGGTCTCGCCCGACTCGTCGGTTCTTGTAGTCGGCGAAAACCTGCCCCTGGAGGCGGCCATCGTGGACGCCAACGGTCACGCGATCCAGGGGGCGCAGGTGGCGTGGGCGTCCGGCGACACGACCGTGGCCAAGGTGGACGAATCGGGCAGCGTGACGGCGGCGAGCGTGGGGCAAACGACCATAACCGCCGTGTCGGGTGAGGTGGTGGCCGAGGTGGCCGTCGCCGTGTTGCCGACGCCCATCAGCATGGCCATCGCGCCGGAAGCGATCGAATTCGCGTCCCTGGGCGATACAATCGCGCTGGCGGCGACAGCCTTCGACGCGGAAGGCAACGAGATCGAGGGACTCGCCTTCGCGTGGTCGAGCACCGACACCACGGTCGCCAGCGTCGATGCACTGGGTCGGGTCGTCTCGGTGGACAATGGCACGGTCGACGTCACGGCGGAGCGTGCGTCAGCTTCCGCCGTGGTCACCGCTCGCATAGCGCAGGTCGCCGAGTCACTCGAGGTGCTGCCCGCGGTCGACACGGTCGCCGTGGGCGACTCGATCGCGCTGATCGCGCTGGCCGCCGACGCCAACGGCTACCCCATCGCCGCGGCCGCGGCCCCCGCCTTCGACTGGACGTCGGACACCCCGGAACTGGTCGCCGTGGACGCCACCGGCCTGGCCGCCGCGCTTGCCCCGGGCGTAGCCGCGGTCACCGCCAGCGCGGGCGACCTCGCGGCCACGACCTCGCTGACCGTGGAGGCGGCCGCAGCGTTCGACAGGCGCATCCTCACCATGTTCTTCGAGGCCACCTCCGGGCTGACCTGGGCGCGTTCGGACAACTGGCTGACCGACGCACCGGCGGAGGACTGGTACGGGGTCGGCGTCGACGACAACGGGCGGGTTGCCTCGGTGGACCTTTCCGCGAATCGCCTTGCGGGCACGATACCCCCGCAGCTCGGCGACCTGCGATCCCTGCGGTCGCTCAACTTCCTCAACAATGCGCTCACCGGTCAGTTGCCGGAGGAGCTTTCCAATCTCGAACGCCTGGAATTCCTGCTCCTGTCCTCGAACGATCTCACCGGCACAATCCCGCCGTGGCTCGCGGACATGCCGTCCTTGCGGTTGCTGTCGCTGAGTGGAAACGAATTCACCGGCCGGATTCCGAAGGAACTGGGCCGCTTGCCGGTGATCGAAGGGCTCTACCTCACCGGAAACGCGTTGGCCGGCGAGATTCCACCGGAACTCGGCAGCCTTTCGACGCTGTCCTTTCTCTATCTCGGCAACAACGACCTCGAAGGCGGCATACCACCAGAACTCGCCAACCTGACCAACCTCAGACGTTTGATCCTGCGATCAAACCAGCTCACCGGCGCCATCCCGCCGGAACTGGGCCGCTTGACCAGCCTCGAGAGATTGGAGCTGTACTACAACGG
>CAZRQE010000072.1:0-5228 GCA_964602175.1 uncultured Gemmatimonadaceae bacterium
GTCCGACATCGGTGCCTTTCCGGCGCAGCGCAGCACCCCCGCTCAGGTGACGCGCTATGCGGCAGCCGTGGAGCGCGGGTTGAAGGGCGTGCATGGCTGCCCGCACCCGACGGTGGCGGTGGTGGAGGGGCTGTGCGTGGGCGGCGGGATGATCATAACCGCGTGCTGCGACATTGCCGTGTGCGGCGAGTCGAGCCGTTTCGGCGCGCCGATCAATCGGCTCGGGCTGACCATGGCCTACGAGGAGATGGGGCCGCTGCTGGCTGTGGCAGGGGCTGGCGCGGTGCTGGAGATCCTCCTGACGGGTGAACTGGTCGACGCGCGCCGGGCGCGCGAGGTGGGGCTGGTCAACCGGGTCGTACCGGATGCGGAGGTGGTGGCGGCCGGGGAGCGAATCGCGCGCAACATCGCGGCCGGCGCTCCGTTGGTGAACCGGTGGCACAAGAAGTTCGTGCAGCGTGTGGGCGACCCGCGACCGCTGACCGACGAGGAGCGCGCCGAGGCATATGACGCGTTTCGCACCAGGGACTACCGGGAGGGGACGGCGGCTTTCCTGGAGAAGCGCGCGCCCCGCTTCTCGGGAGAGTAGGGCGAGGTGGCCCGGCCGCTCGCCGGCATCCGCGTGGTCGAGCTCGCCCACGTCATGGCGGGGCCGGTGTGCGGTCGCATGCTGGCCGACATGGGGGCCGACGTCGTCAAGGTCGAGCCGCCGGGGCCGGGGGACCCGACGCGTGCGTTCGCGCCGCCGCGGATGGGCGATGCCGCCGCGGCCTTCGTGATGATGAATCGCAACAAGCGTGGCATGGTGATCGACCTGAAGTCGGAGCCGGGCCGGAAGGCGGCCAGGCGCATGCTGACGCGCTGCGATGTTGTGATCGAGAATTTCCGCGCCGGCGTCATGGAAAAGCTGGGGCTCGGGTATGAGTCGCTCCGGGCCGAGAACGCCGGGCTCGTCTACTGTCAGATCACCGGCTACGGCAGGACCGGGCCACTTGCGGGCCATCGGGGCTTCGATCTCATCGCTCAGGGCATGACCGGGCTGATGAGCGTGACCGGCGAGGGCGCCGGGCGGCCTCCGGTGAAGTGCGGACCGCCGCTGACCGACATCACGGCCGGGATTCTGGGAGCGATGGGGGTGGTGACCGCATTGTTCGCGCGCGAGCGGACGGGCGAGGGACAGCGGGTGGACACGTCGCTCTACGAAGCGGGGATCGTGCAGACCTTCTGGCAGTCCGCGGTGGCGCTCGCGACAGGGGAATCGCCGGGTCCGCTGGGGTCGGCGCACCCGTTGGCGGCGCCTTACGAGGCTCTGCCGACTGCGGATGGGTGGATCACCGTGGGTGGGTGGAACCAGGTCAACTGGGTACGGATGGTGAAGGTGATGGGGATCGCGGAACTCCTCGACGATCCCCGGTTCGCAACCAACGCGGACCGCATGACCAACCTCGATGAGCTGCGCGAGATCCTGGCGGGCCACCTGCGCACGGCGTCAACGGGCGACTGGCTGCGGCGACTGGAGGCGGCCAATGTGCCGGCGGGGCCGGTCTCGAGCATTGTCGACATGCTGCGGCATCCGCAGACGGTTGCGCGGGAGATGGTCGTGTCCGTGCCGCAGGGAGACGACACGGCCGAAGCGCTGGGGATGCCGGTGAAGTTCTCCGACGAGCCGGCTGCGATCGAACGCGGGGCACCAGGGCAGGGCGAGCACACCGAGGAGGTCCTGCGCGAGTACGGCTTCGGCGAGAACGAGATCGCGGAGTTGCTGAGGTCCGGCGCGATGGGCAGTATGGTGGCTTGAGCAGCCCCTGGCCGGAGCGTCGTCCCATGTTCAAGCAATTCCGTTTCCCGCCGCCGAATCCGCGCATGGTGCCTTTGGCGGCCACTGTACTCACGCCTGCGGTCCGGTGCGCCACCGCGCTCGCCGTCCCCGCGCTCACCGCCGCCACGCTTGCCGTCCCCGCCCTCGCCGTCGCCGCGCTTGTTGTCCCCGCGCTCGCCGCGGCCCAGGCCCCCGACCCCGGCAGCTACTCGCCAGCCGTCCACGAGGTCATCGAGGAGCGCGGCCACCTAGTCGCCATGCGTGACGGGGTCCGCCTCTCGACCGACATCTACTTCCCCGACGGCGACGGCCCCTTCCCGGCGATCCTGACCATCACCCCGTACGACAACAACGGCCCGCGCGACCGGGCGCGCTGGTTCGCGCGGCGCGGCTACGCGGTGGTGCTGGCGGATTCGCGCGGGCGCTACGATTCGGGCGGCGAGTGGGATCCGTTTATCGTGGAGCACAAGACGGACGGGTACGACCTGGTTGAATGGATCGGGGCGCAGCCATGGTCGAACGGGAACGTCGGCATGATCGGCGGCTCGTACCTCGGCTGGACCCAGTGGTGGACCGCCAGCCAGGCTCCGCCGTCGCTCAAGGCGATCGCACCCGAAGTCGCCCCCCCGGATCCGTTCCACAACATCCCCTACCAGCAGGGCATCATGCTCGGGCCCTTCGTGGACTGGGCCGCGTGGATGTCCGGGCGCACCGCACAGGTCAAGGAGGAGGGGCCGTACGGAGGGTTCACGAACTCACGCTGGGAGGATCTGCTGCACGCCCCCTACCTGACCCTCGACGAGGCCCGGGGGATGCAGGACGGCGGCTGGTGGAAGTCCTGGATCAACGGTTACGTAGCCACCGATCCGTACTGGGACGGCATGGAGTACCAGTCGCCGGAGAGCTTTTCGCGCATCACCGTGCCCGCCCTGAACATGACCGGGTGGTTCGACGCGGACTTCCCCGGCTCGCCCATCAATTACCTCGGAATGAAGGCTCACGGGGCCACGCCCGAGTCCCGGCGCCCCAGGCTGATCATCGGCCCCTGGTTCCACGGTCTGAATGACCGGGTCGTGGGCGGCATCGACTACGGACCCGAGGCCCGGATCGACCTGGACGGCTACATCGCCCGCTGGTACGACCACTTCCTCAAGGGGATCGACAACGGCGTCGAGAACGACCCGCCCGTGTACGTGTTCGTGATGGGGCCGAACCGGTGGCATACGGCCGACGACTGGCCGCTGCCGGGGACCGAGTGGACCGACCTGTACCTCACGTCCGGCGGGAGCGCGAACTCCAGCCGGGGAGACGGCGGCCTGCGCTGGGAGATGCCGGCGGCGGACGGGTCCGACACATACGTCTACGACCCCGCCGACCCCACCCCGTCCCCCTACGGCGACCATGGACACATTCCCGGTGCCGTGGAGGCGGGCGGGCCCGCGTTGCGCGACGATGTCCTCGTCTACGAGACGCCCGTCTTCCAGGAGCCGATGGAGATCACGGGACCGATCGAGGCGATCATCTACGCATCGACGTCGGCGCGCGACACCGACTGGATGGTGCGCCTGGTGGATGTCGCGCCGGATGGGTCGGCGATGCTCCTGGCCGAGGGCGTGATGCGCGCGCGCCACCGCGACCCCGGCAACGACGGCCGCTTCAACCCGAACCGCCTGAGCGAGATCGAGCCGGGGACGGCGTACAGGTACCACATGGACTTCTGGCGCGTGACCGGCACCGTGTTCGGGCCCGGCCACCGCATCCGCGTCGAAATCTCCAGCAGCTATTATCCTTTCTATCTGCGCAATCTCAACTCGGGACGCGACAACGCCGGGCTGGCGGGACCGGACGAGGCGGTGGTGGCCATGCAGACCATCCACCACGGGCCGACCCATCCGTCCAGAGTCGTGCTGCCGGTGATTCGGAGGCGATAGACCGTGGACTTGCTCGGACTCGATTTCAGCCTCGACCGGTTGGTCGAGTTGTGGAATGGCATGGTCAACTATTCCGTGCCGCTGCTGGTGCCGACCGCAGGCTCGGTCCTGCTTGCCGCTGTCCTGTACTTCGTAGGCGGCTGGATTCTAAGGCGCGTGCAGAAGCGCCTCGCCGCGAAGACCGAAACCGATCTCGACGATGAGTTGGTGCGAACCGTCCGCCATGCGTTCAAGCTGACCGTGGTGGCGTGGGCGTTGTGGCAGGTCGTCGGCCTGTGGGTGCCCGTCCTCGGCGCCGAGAACGCGGACGGCGACTGGGTGGCCTACGCGACGCAGCCCCGCGACTGGGTCTGGGGGATCTGGATCGCGGTCGTGTTCTTCCCGTTGAGCCGCTTTGTCGGCCACCTCATGCGCACGTTCGAGACAAGGATAATCTCCCGCACCGGCGATACGGCGCTCGACGAGACCGCGCTGCCGATGATCAACCGTTTCGTGCGCTTCCTGGTGATTGCACTCGGTCTGCTGCTCGCCATGACCCACCTGGGGCTCGAGATCGCTCCCCTCCTGGCGGGCGCCGGCGTGGCCGGTCTGGCCTTGTCCCTCGCCGCCAAGGACACCCTCTCCAACCTGATCGCCGGCGTGCTCCTGATCATGGATCGCCCCTTCCAGGTGGGGGACAGGATCGAGCTGTGGAACGCGCCCCGGGAGACCGGCACCTGGGGCGATGTCATCGAGATCGGCCTGCGGGCGACCAAGATCCGCAACCCCGACAACCTGGTGGTCGTGGTGCCGAACAACGAGATCATGCGGCGCGACATCATCAACTACACCATGTCGGGCGACGACATCCGGTTGCGTATCCCGTTCTCCTGCGCGTACGAGGCAGACATCGAGCGGGCCAAGGTGCTGCTCAAGGAGGCCGCGGGCGAGGTACAGGGCGTGAAACTGGATCCGGCGCCGATCGTGATTGTGCGGGGCTTCGGGCCGTCGGAGGTGAACCTGCAGTTGCGCGTCTGGATCCAGGAGGCGCGGAATCGGCGCCGGATCGCGGACGAGATCACCGAGAAGGCCATGGTGAAGTTCGCCGACGCCGGGATCGAGATCCCCTACCCGAAGCGGGAGCTGTACATCAAGGGGGCTGGTGCGGAGGCGTTGGGAGGTTGATGAACCTCGGTTACCGACCGCTCATTCCCGAACTCCTCGCCGGCGGACGGCACTCCGGCCACTCCGTCCCCTCCGGCATCGTCCGCCGCGTCCGCGGCATCGGCTCGGCATCCTCCGAAGCCAGATAGACGAACATCGCGGTCATCACGGCGTCGTCCCGCAGGTCCTCGAACACGATCTTGTCGAAGGTGTCGCGGTTGGTGTGCCAGGTGTACTGGCGATAGTCGGGATAGTTGGACTGGAGCCGGAACCCGGGCGCGGGCTTGCAGATGAAGGACATGTGGTCCGAGCCGCCGGTCTCGGGCACCCCCGGG
>CAZRQE010000073.1:0-68918 GCA_964602175.1 uncultured Gemmatimonadaceae bacterium
TTGCTGGTGAAGGCGTGGCTCCGGCCCCTGATCGTCGGCATGGCTCTCTGGCTCGGCATCTTCGTCGGAAGCTGGGCGACGATGCAGTGGTTGTCGAGGAGCATTCAGGACCGGATCGAGGAGCTGTCGCTGGCGAACATCCGGATCGCGGGAGCGCGCGAGATGATGAACGAGATGGAGGAGACGACCTGGGGCGTCGGGCTGCGGGAAGTCGATGGGGTGCGGCACGTGACGTTGCCGACCCGCACGCCGGTCCTGACGGCCTTCATCGTGGACGGGCGGCCCTACGTAGAGCTGTCGAGAGAGTGAGGAAGCTGCATGACCGAATTGGAGAGGCAGTTGACGGAGGCCTTGAAGAGGTTGTCCGCGCAGTCCGAAACGGAACGGCGGCGGCAATCCGAGCAGGTCGAAGCCTTGCGGCGGCGCGTCGAGCGGCTGAGCGGGGAGAACGAAGTCTTGCAGCGGCAAATCGAGCGGCTCGACGTGCTGGCGACACGCTTGGCCGAGTGTTTCGGGACATCCGCCGTCGCGAGACCGCGCGGCCTCCGCATCTGATGCAGCGACCGGGACCGGATCGCGATCAGGGTCCGAGCCGCTGATGGCGTCCAGTCGCGCCGCCGACCGTCCGTCTAGCGGAGAAGCCGCCCCGGCGCGAAGTTTGGGGCGCGCAGATCGTGCAGTCCATCACGAGAGGAATCGAATGATGGCACGCACGAAACGAAGTCGGCGCAGCTACGGCGCTGGCGAATGGGGCCGGAACCGGGTCCGGGTGTTTCCTGATCCCAAGACCGGCTTGTACCAGATCGAGTGGCGCGAGAACGGGCGCAGGCTCACGAGGTCGCTCAAACACCGCGACTGGATGAGGGCCAAGAGGCAGGCGGACGAGGTTGCCGCTGGCTTAGCGGTCCACGAGCCCAACGGCAAGCCCGAGGCCGAGCCACTCACCCTGGAACGGCTTTTTGAGATCTACGGTGAGGAGGTGACGCCCACCAAGGGCGGCCAGACCCGGAAGTACGACCGGGCCGCATTGGCGATGTTCCTGCGGTTCTTCGGAAAGGACCGCAGGCCCGCAACGCTCTCCCAGCGCGACTGGGACCGCTTCATACGGGCGCGCCGGGCAGGCAAGGTCGGCCCGAGTGGGAGGCCCGTGTCCGACCGGACGGTCGAACGGGACTTGAGGTTCCTGCTGGCGGTCCTCAACTGGGCCGCGCGGTCGCGGAACGAGGCGGGAGGACTTCTCCTCGACTCCAACCCACTAAAGGGGTTGAGGGTTCCCAGGGAGAAGAACCCAACACGGGTTGTTCTCACGGAGGAGGAATACCAAGCGCTTCTCCGGGTCTCCCGGCAGGTCGATTGGCGATTCCACGTCGCGCTCGTGCTCGCTCACGAGACAGGGCACCGGATCGGCGCAATTCGCAAACTCAGGTGGTCCGACATCGACATGCGAGCCGGGGCCATTCGGTGGCGCGCGGAGCACGAGAAAACGGGCTTCGAGCATCGGACACCTGTGACCGACGAGGCGCTCCGTGTCCTGGAAGCGGCGCGGAAGGAGAACCGCCGAATCGGCGACGCCCCCCTATTGCCCGCACCCAGAGACGCCGCGAGGAGCGTGAGCCATGCACTGGCGGGCGACTGGTGGAACAGGGCAGAAGCGCTCGCTGGGCTGGACTGCAAGCGTGGCAGGGGCTGGCATTCGCTGAGGCGCAAGTTTGCCTCAGACCTCATGGACCAGCCACTCAAGGTGCTCTGCGAACTGGGAGGCTGGAGGACGGCACAGACGGTGCTCCAGTGTTACCAGAGGCCCGACGAGGACCGGCTCAAGAAGGCGCTCGACGAGCGGCGGCGGGTCCACTCCTCCCCCAATTAGCGGGAGTCAATTGGCGGGACTCACACCTCCAAATCGCGTAACTTCAAACAGGGTACGCGGAATCGGCCACGAGACCTCCTGCCAAAATGGCAGAACCGGACCGCCTCGACGGGCAGGAACCTGCCAAAATGGCAGACTTCGGCCTGGATAACGGTCATTTCGGCCCCGCCTTCCGGCACGCGCCTTGCCCATAGGGGGCCGGTTACCTTTGACATCCCCCGACTTGAGCGCCGGGGCGACTTGAACGCAACGGCCGGACAGGCGCCGGTCACGGAAAGGGAAGAAACGAAATGGGCAAGATCATCGGGATCGACCTGGGAACGACCAATTCGGTGGTCGCCGTCATGGAGGGCGGAGAGCCCACGGTCATACCGAACTCCGAGGGCGGGCGAACGACCCCGTCTGTCGTGGCGTTCGCCAAGGACGGGGAGCGGCTCGTCGGGCAGGTGGCCCGGCGCCAGGCGATCACGAACCCGGAGAACACCGTCTTCTCCATCAAGCGGTTCATGGGAATGCGGTATGGGGAGGTCGAGGCCGAACGCAAGCGGGTACCGTACAAGGTGACCCGCGACGGACAGGACCGGGTCGTCGTGAACCTGCCCAACGGCGGCAAGCCGTTCACACCGCCCGAACTTTCGGCGGTCGTGCTGCAGAAGATGCGCCAGACGGCGGAAGACTACCTGGGCACCACGGTGACCGAGGCCGTCATCACGGTCCCCGCGTACTTCAATGACGCGCAGCGGCAGGCCACCAAGGACGCCGGCAAGATCGCCGGACTGGATGTCAAGCGCATCATCAACGAGCCGACGGCCGCCGCGCTCGCCTACGGGCTCGACAAGAAGAAGGACGAGAAGATCGCGGTCTTCGACCTGGGCGGCGGCACGTACGACATTTCGATCCTGGAGATCGGCGACGGCGTCTTCGAGGTGAAGGCCACGAACGGGGACACGCACCTGGGCGGCGACGACTTCGACCAGGTCCTCATCGACTGGCTCGTCGCCGAGTTCAGGAAGGACCAGGGGATCGACCTGTCGCAGGACTCGATGGCGCTGCAGCGGCTCAAGGAGGCCGCCGAGAAGGCCAAGATGGAGCTCTCCTCGACCACGTCGACCGACATCAACCTGCCCTTCATCACCGCCACCCAGGAAGGGCCCAGGCACCTGAACTACCAGCTGTCGCGCGCCAGGTTCGAGCATCTGGTCGACGAGCTGGTGCAGCGGACGATCCCGCCGATGCGGAAGGCCCTCGCCGACGCCGGCATGACGCCCGACGACATCGACGAGGTCGTTCTGGTCGGCGGCTCGACCCGGATCCCGAAGATCCAGCAGGTGGTCGAGGAGTTCTTCGAGCAGGAGCCCCACCGCGGCGTGAACCCCGACGAGGTGGTCGCGGTCGGCGCGGCGATCCAGGGCGGGGTGCTCGCCGGGGACGTGAAGGATGTGCTCCTGCTGGACGTGACGCCCCTGTCGCTGGGGATCGAGACGCTGGGCGGCGTGATGACCACGCTGATCGAGCGCAACACGACGATCCCGACCAAGAAGATGGAAGTCTTCTCCACGGCCGAGGACACGCAGACCACGGTGGAGATCCACGTGCTGCAGGGTGAGCGCAAGATGGCGCTCGACAATCGCACGATCGGCAAGTTCCAGCTCACGGGTATTCCGCCCGCTCCGAGGGGCGTTCCCCAGATCGAGGTGACCTTCGACATCGACGCCAACGGCATCCTGCACGTGGCCGCGAAGGACCGCGCCACGAGCAAGGAGCAGAAGGTGCGGATCGAGGCGTCCAGCGGTCTGAGCGACGCCGAAATCGACAAGATGGTAACGGACGCCGAAGCCCACGCGGCGGAAGACGAGTCGCGCCGGGAGGCGGCGGAGGCCAGGAACCAGCTCGATTCGCTCGTCTACCAGGTCGAGAAGGACGGCGGGGAGTGGGGCGACAAGGTCTCCGAGGAAACCCGAGGCCGTCTGGACGCCGCCCTGGAGCGAGGCAGGAACGCGCTCAAGGGAGACGACACCGGCGAGATCAACGAGGCCCGCGACGAACTGATGCAGGCCTTCAGCGCGGCCGGGCAGGAGATGTACCAGTCCCAGGCGGCGGAAGCGGCCGCCGCGGAACAGGATGCCGGGACCGACGCCGGAGACGCCGGTGCGGACGAGGAAGACGCGGAGGGCGACGAGGACGTGGTGGAGGCCGACTACGAGATCGTGGAGGAGGAGAGCCGATAGGAGACGGCGGGGCCGGGGCGGCCCGCAGGCAACGTTGACGACGCCGCGGGCCGTCCAACGGAAGGCAGGTCCCAAACGTCACGAGTCATCAGATATCCGGAGCAGTCATATGTATGATCCACTCAGAGCAAAGGCGAAGGCGGCCCTTTCGGTCGCGGGCTGCTTTCTGGCCGGGCTGGGCCTGGCTTCCCAGTTCGGCTTCGTCGAGGCGCCGGCGCCGGCGATCGTCGTGCAAACCGCGCCGCAGGTCCCCGAGGAGGCGGTTCAGCCCGCCCTCGACCTGAGCCAGGCGTTCGTCAACGTCGCCGACGCGGTCACGCCCGCGGTGGTGATGATCGAGGCGTCCCGCCCGCAGCCCCGCAACCAGAACGGACTCGACCGGTTCTTCCGCCAGCAGCCGGAACGCGGCATGCCGGACGTGGCCCGGGTCGGGGGCAGCGGATTCATCGTCTCGGAAGACGGCTACGTGATGACCAACAATCACGTCATCGACGACGCGGAACGCATCACGGTCTCGCTGCAGGACGGGCGCACGTTCCGCGCTGACGTCGTGGGGAGTGACCCCACCACCGACATCGCCGTCATCAAGATCGACGGAACCGGCCTGCCCACGGCGTCGCTGGGGTCGTCCGCGGATGTGCGGGTCGGCGAGTGGGTCCTCGCGATCGGGAACCCCGGGTTCGCGCGGGGCGCCTCTCCCGACCTCGACTACACCGTCACGGCGGGGATCGTGTCGGCGCTGGGAAGGTCCCTGCGGCTGATCAACCGCAGCCTGTTCGCGGACCCGGAATTCACCGGGAACGCGAACTTCGCGATCGAGGACTTCATCCAGACCGATGCGGTTATCAATTCGGGGAATTCCGGCGGGCCGATGGTCAACCTTCGCGGACAGGTCATCGGGATCAACGCGGCGATCGTCAGCAACACGGGGGTCTACCAGGGATACGGTTTCGCCATCCCGATCGATCTGGCGCACCGCGTCATGGAGGACCTCATCGCCTACGGGCACGTCAAGAGGGCCTACCTGGGCGTGAGCATCCGCGAGGTGAACGCGGAAGACGTGGAGGTTCTCGGACTTCCCGCGGTCTCCGGGGCCTTCGTGGAGTCGGTGACACCGGGAGAGCCCGCCGAGAGGGCCGGCCTGCGGCAATACGACGTGATCACGGAGGTGGAGGGCGAACGTGTCGTGTCCTCCAACGACCTCCAGCACAAGATCGCGCTCCGGTCCCCCGGTGACCGCGTCCGCATCACGCTGTACCGGGACGGCGCCGCGCGCGACGTTACGGTCCGGCTCGAGGAGGCACCGTTCTCGGAAGATGTCCAGGTCGCCTCGGTGCCTGAGCCGCGCGCCGCGGACAAGATCGGGATCGATGTCGTCGACATCACTCCGGAGATCGCCGATGAGCTCCGGCTGGAGAGCACCGATGGGGTTGTGGTCCGCGACGTGCAGGCCGGTGGCCCGGCCGCGCGCAGGAACATCGGGCCCCGTTGCGTCATCCGCCAGATCGACCGGCGCGCGATTCGCGACACGGAAGATGTGCAGGCCGCGTTCCGCGACGTGGCGCCGGGCGACGTGGTTTCGCTGATCGCCGCCTGCCCCCGTGCCGACCTGGGCATGGTGGAGTCGATGTACAACATCCGGGTACCGCGCTAGCGGTCCGTGGATAGAGCCGCCCGGGCGGCCGCGCGGGCTCCCCGCACGGCCGCCCGGCCGACAGCCGCGCAGGGGCCTCGCCCCTTGGTGAACCGTTCAGCCGCATTAACTTCTCTGTTCGGATGTCGAGCCCCGACCAGGAGCGAAAGTGGCGGAACTGGTAGACGCGCAAGATTTAGGATCTTGTGGCCGCTGGCCGTGGGGGTTCGAGTCCCCCCTTTCGCACTCCCCGTGAACTGAGCGATGAGCACCCTGGACGCATCCCGGCTGGAGATCAAGGTGGACGGCGGCGAAGGCTGCCGCCGGAAACTGGAGGTGGCCGTCCCGATCGAGTACGTCGAGAACGAGAGGCGCGCCCTGACCCGGCGCTACGCCTCGCGCATGAAGCTGAAGGGCTTCCGCAAGGGCCGGGTCCCGGGCCACGTGATCGCGCAGCGCTACGGGCCGGCGATCGAGGAGGAGGCCGTCGAGCGGCTGGTGCGGCGGGCCTGCGACGCCGCCATGGAGCAGCACGAGCTCGCTCCGGTCACCGACGTGGACGTGAACGATGTCCGTCTGCCCGCGGGCGGGCCGCTGTCGTTCACCGCGTCCTTCGAGGTTCGGCCCACGGTACCGCTCGGGCGCATCGGAGGCTTCCGCGTCGAGCATCCGGGAGTGAACGTGCCCGACGAGGCCGTGGACAGGATCCTCGAACGGCTCCAGGGCGAGCACGCCGCCTGGCGAACCGCCGCCAACGGCGCTCCGGAGCCGGGTGACTCGGTGACCGTGGCGCTGACGCGGCTCGACATCGGTCCGGACGAAAGCGACGAGGACGGGCCGGGCAGCCGGCAATACGACTTCATCCTGGGCCACGGACAGGCGCTGCCGGACATCGAGGACGCGGTGCGGTCGCTGGTGGCGGGCGGCGCGGACGAGTTCGACGTCGCGTTTCCGGACGACTTTCTCGACGAGAGCCGGAGGGGCCACAGCCAGCGCCTCCGGATCGAGCTGCTCTCCAGGCGCGTGCCGGAGCTTCCCGAACTGGACGACGCGTTCGCGCGCACGCTGGGAGACTTCGAGGACATCAACGCCCTGCGCGCCCGGATCGGCGACGATCTTGAGCGCGAGGCCAGGTCCAGCGCGGAGTCCGAAGTCAACAACCGCCTCATGCGCCTCATCGTGGAGGCCAACCCGTTCGAGGTCCCCGAGTCCATGGTGACCGCGTACACGGATGCGCTGGTCAAGGATATTCAGGGCGACGAGGGGGAGGAGGTGCGGGAGGCCGCCGAAGAGCTCAGGGAGGAGATCCGGCCGACCTCGGAGTTCGCCGTGCGGCGTGAGCTACTTTCCGCCCGGATCACCGACGAGCACGGCCTGCACGCGTCGGACGAGGAGGTGGACGCCAGGGTGGAGGCGCTGGCTCGAAGCATGGGCGAGCCCCGTGCCAGGGTGCGCGCCCGTCTGCGCAAGTCCGGCGCGCTCCGCAACATCGAGCGGGGGTTGACCGAAGCGAAGCTCTTCGCCTTTCTCCGGGAGCGGTCGGAGATCGCCGGGGCACCCGACGAGGGCAAGTCATGAGCATGGACGTCACCGGGGGGCGATGACGGATGGCCATTTTCCCGCCTTATGTGATCGAACGCACGAGCCGCGGCGAGCGCAGCTACGACATCTTCAGCCGGCTGCTGATGGACCGGATCGTGTTTCTGGGCAGTTCCATAAACGACCAGGTGGCGAACATCATCGTCGCACAGCTCCTGTTCCTGGACGCGGATGACCCGGATCGGGAGATCTACCTGTACATCAACTCGCCGGGAGGCAGCGTATACGCCGGACTCGCGATCTTCGACACCATGAACCATCTGCGCGCCCCGGTCGCGACGTACTGCGTGGGCATGGCGGCCTCGATGGGCGCCCTCCTTCTGGCCTCCGGCAAAAAGGGAAAGAGGAGCGCGCTGCCCAATTCGCGCATCATGCTGCACCAGCCGTCGTCGGGCTACCAGGGCACCGCCGCCGATATCGAAATCGCGGCGAAGGAGGTGCTGGGCACCCGTGAGCGGCTCAACCGCATCCTCGCGAAACAGACGGGGCAGACACTCAAGAAGATCAACGCCGATGTGGACCGGGACCGATGGATGAGCGCCGAGGAGGCGGTCGCCTACGGTCTGGTCGACCAGGTCCTGTCGAAGGAGAACGGCCGCGGGGCCGGGTCCGACTCGAAATAGGGGGACGCAATGTCGAGCGACAAGCATCTGCGCTGCAGCTTCTGCGGCAAGTCGAAGGAATCGGTCAAGAAGTTCATCTCCGGCCCGTCGGTATACATCTGCAACGAATGCATCTCGCTGTGCAACGAGATTCTGGCCGAAGAGGAGGAGCGGGAAAGCCAGGAGACGTCGGTCAGCACGCTTACGCCCGTGGAGATCAAGGACTTCCTCGACGACTACGTGATCGGGCAGGAGTCGGCCAAGCGGTCCCTGGCGGTCGCCGTCTACAACCACTACAAGCGTGTCCACAAGCGGGGGAAGCTCGACGAGGTCGAGATCGACAAGGCCAACGTGCTGCTGGTGGGGTCCACCGGCGTGGGCAAGACGCTGCTGGCGCAGACGCTCGCGCGCGTTCTGCAGGTCCCCTTCACCATCGCGGACGCCACCACGCTGACCGAGGCGGGATACGTCGGCGAAGACGTCGAGAACATCCTCGTGAGGCTGCTACAGGCCAGCGACTTCAATCTCAGCGAGTGCGAGCGGGGCATCGTCTACATCGACGAACTCGACAAGATCGCCCGCAAGTCGGAAAACCCGTCGATCACGCGGGACGTCTCCGGCGAAGGGGTCCAGCAGGCGCTGCTCAAGATCCTCGAGGGGACGGTGGCCAGCGTGCCCCCGCAGGGAGGCCGCAAGCATCCCCAGCAGGAGTACATCCAGATCGACACACGCAGCATCCTGTTCATCTGCGGCGGGGCGTTCGAGGGACTGAACAAGATCATCGAGCAACGCCTGGGCAAGCGAATGATCGGTTTCGGGGGGGAAGGGGATGACGCGGATGAGGGCGCGGACGACCTGTACGGCCTGGAGGACGACGCGATGGCATGTCTCGAGCCCGAGGACCTGCAGCGCTTCGGGCTGATCCCCGAACTGGTGGGACGGCTGCCCGTCACCGTGGCGCTGGACGACCTGGACGAGGAGGCGCTCGTGCGCATCCTGCAGGAGCCCAGGAACGCACTCGTGAAGCAGTACCAGAAAATGTTCGAACTCGAGGGGATCGGGCTGACCTTCGACCCCGGCGCGTTGCGGGAGATCGCCCGCCAGACCTTCGGACGTGGTACCGGCGCGCGCGGATTGAGGGCCGTGTTGGAGCGGATCATGCGGGACCTGATGTTCGAGTTGCCGTCGCGCAGCGACGTGCGGGAGGTGGTCGTGACTCCCGAGAGCGCCATGGGCAGGGTTCCACCGCTGCTCGTACTACGGCCCGAGGCGCAGCGGAAGGAGGCCTGACGGCCCGTGGACAGGGTCCGTCGCCTTGCTACCGCGTCCGGTCGTCGCGCGGATCTGTCGGCGGACTGCTAGTCACGAGGCATGGCCACCCTGCACCGGCTCGACGGGACCTGCACGGTCCCCGATGAGTTGCCGGTCATCGCGCTGCGCGACCTCGTCTACTTCCCCTACATGGCGGTTCCCCTTCTGATCGGGAGGGCGCCTTCGGTCGCCGCGCTCGAAGAGGCGGAAGCGGAGGGCGGGTTCGTGCTTCTGGTGGCTCAGAAGGATCCCGCGGTGGAGGTGCCCGGACGGGACGATCTCTACCGCGCGGGGACGGTGATCCGCGTGGTCCAGGCCGCCCGCCTGGCCGACGGCACGACGCGGGTGGTCATGGAAGGACTGGGACGGGCCAGGATCGTGCGGTTCCTGCCGTCGGGGACGAGCTTCAGGGCCTCGGTGGAACTCCTGACGGAGTGGGAATTCGAGCCCGACCCGGACCCGGACCCGGATCTGGACGCGTGCGTGAATACCGTCACGGAGATGTTTCGCGAGTACGTGAAGCTCTCGGAGAGGATCCCGAACGAAGTGATCGCCGCGGTCGGTCAGGCCGCGGACCGGGTGCGTCTCGCCCACCTGATCGCGGGACACCTGGTCATCGGATCCGCCGAGAGGCAGGAGCTTCTCGAGGTCACCGAGATACGGCCGCGTTTCGAGATTCTGCGCGAGATCCTCGTCCGCGAGACGGAGATCCTGCGGATTCAGGAAAAGCTGGACGAGCAGATTCGCTTTCAGGTGGAAGCCGACGGGCATCGTTTTCCGCTCGAAGAGAAGCTCGGGCCGACGGCTCCGGCATCCGGCGACACCGATCCCGAGTGGGCCGAACTGGACGAGGCCATCGGACGCACGCCGCTGCCCGACGACGTCCGCAAGCGCGTGGACAAGGAATTCGCCAGACTTCGCAAGCTGAACCCCGTCGCACCCGAAGCGTCGGTCATCCGCACCTATCTGGACTGGATTCTGGCGCTGCCATGGACGCATGAGACGCCGGACAGCCTGGATGTGGCGCGCGCCGCTTCGGTTCTCGACGCCGAGCACTACGGTCTGGAGGAGGTGAAGGAGAGGATCCTGGACCACATCGCGGTGCTGTCGCTGGTGGGCCGGCTGCGCGGGCCGATCCTCTGCCTGGTGGGCCCGCCGGGGGTTGGCAAGACCTCGCTGGGCCGCAGCATCGCCCGCTGCCTGGAACGGGAATTCGTGCGTGTGAGCCTTGGCGGGGTCCGCGACGAGGCCGAGATCCGGGGCCACCGGCGCACCTACGTGGGGGCACTGCCGGGCCGCGTCATCCAGGGGATGCGCAGGAGCGGTTCCCGGAATCCCGTGTTCCTGCTGGACGAGGTGGACAAGCTGGCGCGCGACTTCCACGGGGATCCAGGCGCGGCCCTGCTCGAAGTCCTGGATCCCGAGCAGAACCGGGCCTTCACGGATCACTACCTCGAGCTCGATTTCGACCTGTCCCACGTACTTTTCATCGCGACGGCGAACACGCTGGGCGAGGTTCCCGGCCCGCTGCGGGACCGCATGGAGGTGATCCGCCTGCCGGGATACCTGGACACCGAGAAGAGGGTGATCGCGCGGCAGTTCCTCTGGCCCCGACAGGTGGAGCGCCATGGGCTCGAGCCGTTCTCTCCCGCGGTCTCCGACGCCGCGATTCAGACGATCGTGGCCGAATACACCCGCGAGGCGGGCGTGCGCGAGCTGGAGCGGCGGCTGTCCAGGGTGGCCCGCAAACTGGCCAGACGGGTCACGGCCGACGGCGTGCTGAGTCTTGAGCCCGTCGGACCCGACGACCTGCGTGAGCTGCTGGGGCCGCCGGTTCATCTTCCGCCGAGCCGGGAGGAGGGAGCGGATCGGTCGGGGATCGCCTGCGGGCTCGCCTGGACCGCGGCTGGGGGCGAGGTGATGGAGGTCGAGGTTGCGGTCGTGGCGGGATCGGGCAAGATCCAGCTAACGGGAACGCTGGGCGAGGTGATGAAGGAGTCGGCGTTCGCCGCCGTGACGTACGCACGGTCGCGCGCCCGCTTGCTGGGGCTGTCGGAGCAGTTCCACCGCGAGGTGGACATCCACATCCATATCCCCGAAGGAGCGACGCCGAAGGACGGCCCGTCGGCCGGGATCACGATCGCGGCGGCACTCATCTCGGCGCTCACAGAGACGCCCACGCGGCCGGAACTGGCGATGACAGGAGAGATCACGCTCCGGGGACGCGTGCTTCCCGTCGGCGGGATCAAGGAGAAGGCGGTGGCGGCACTCAGGGGGGGCATCAGGCGGATGCTGCTCCCCGCGATGAACACCATGGACATCGAACGGCTTCCGGAGGAAGTGCTTGTGGGTGTCGAGATGGTGCCGGTCGAGACGATGGACCAGGTCCTCCGGGAAGCGCTGGCGCCTGCGAGGCCGAAGCGCCGGCCGCGGGACGACGCGATGCCCGGCGCACACGAGCTGGGCGCGCAGGTTTCGTGAGGGCGGTGCCTTGGTCGTTCGTTCCGTCGAATTCGCCGGGTCGGTGGTCTCGCCCGGCCAGCCGTACCCGGCGGCATTGCCCCAGATCGCCTTTGCGGGGCGGTCCAACGTCGGCAAGTCGTCGCTGATCAACCGGGTCCTGGGACGGCCGCGCCGCAAGATCGCGCACGTTTCGGCGACGCCGGGAAAGACCCAGGCGCTCAACTTCTACGCCGTCAACGGGGCTTTCTTTCTCGTGGATCTGCCAGGATCGGGCTACGCCAGGGCCCCCAGGGCCGTGCGGGACTCGTGGCGAACGCTGGTTCGGAGCTACCTTGCCGGGAGCGAGGAACTGCGGGGCGTCGTGTACCTTGTTGACTGCCGCCATCCACCGACGGCGGGGGATCGGGAGTTCGTCGACTACCTCGCGGAGACCGGGCTGCCGACGCTGATCGCGCTCACGAAGGTCGACAAGCTCAAGGCCACGGAGCGTGCGGCCGGCGCGGCGCGGCGCGTCACGGACCAGCTCGGAGTCGCAGAGGATCAGGTACTGGCGACTTCCGCGCGCACGGGAGAGGGTGCCGGGGAAGTGCTCGACGCCATCGCGGCGCTGCTGGAGCTGGAGGATGCTTGAATGAGGAACGACTTCGGCAGGCTGCTGTTGGTAGCGGGCCTGTGGGCGACCGCGGCCGCGTGTGCACCCGCTCCACCCCCGGGCGAAGCTCGAGTGCCCGCGCCCGCCACCCGGCGGACCGCCCCCGAGGCGGCGCTCCCCTCCGGATCACTCCGTCAGGACCAGATCTCGGTGCTCATGGTCGCCGGGGCGCTTCGGATCGAGGTCACGCCGCTGGCGGCCTGGGTGCTCGAGGCCGCGGCACCGGACACGCGGGAGCGGCTCGCGCGCATCGCGGAAGCGCACGGAGGAACGCTGGCCGAGCCCGCGGGCGGCGGGGCGCTCTCGCTTTTCCTCGTCTCCTTTTCCAGCGCGCAGCCCGGCACCGAATTCCAGCCGGACGATCTGCATCTGGTGTCTCGGGGCCTTCGCGAACGGCCCGTCGCCATACGGGCGATCACGCCGAGCTGGGGCAGCCAGCGAGTGGAGCAGCAGTCCACCGCCGTGGCGCTCTACGCCTTCGGCGGCGAACTGGACCTTGCCCGGGAGCTCACCGTGGTCTACCGCGAGGTCGAGGATTCCTCATGGGCCGGCAAGGTGGCGCTGATCGAGGCCGAGCGGGGAAGGATACCGCGGCGGCGCTGACGGCCGGCGGCGTCAGGCAGCCTCTCCCCCGCCCTCCTGCAGGCCGTACTTCTTGACCTTGCGGTAGAGCGTCCGTTCCCCGATGCCGAGCAACTCCGCGGCCTGGCGCCGGTTCCACTCGACGGATTCGAGCACCGTCACGATCACCTCCCGCTCCATGTCGTCCAGGGTCATGCCGGGACGATAGGCGACCGCACCGGAGTCGACGGCACCCTCCACGCGCGGATCGGGGGGGTCGGGATCGGCTGCGAGCGGCGCTTCCGGGTCCTCCCCTGATTCCGCGACGATCTCCACGCTCGCATGTAGCGCCTCGTCGGCTTCGCCACGGGTCCGCACGCTGGTTTCTCCGGCGGCCTCGTCGGGGCCCGGCGCGACGGCTCCCGCAGGTCGCTCGTACACGATTTCGGCCGAGGGTTCGCCGCGGTGCTCCTCCGCCTGGAATGCCTCGAATTCGCGTCTGAGGTCCTCGATGTCGACCTTCATCTCCATCATCGTGCGGAAGATGAACTCGAGCTGAGGCCGAAGCGAGTCGGCGCTGCCGTCGCCGCGCCGGGGGCGGCCGGAGGTTGCAGGCACCAGGGCGAGCGTCCCCTCGCCGGAGCGCACGTCGTCGGGAATGTCCTCGGCGCGGATCTGCCGGCCGGGCGCGAGGACCACCATGCTCTCGATCAGGTTGCGCAACTCGCGCACGTTCCCGGGCCACCGGTGGCGGATCAGGATGTCCATCGCGTCGCCGGAGATACCCCGGAAGGGGCCGCGATCGTGGCGCTCGCCGGCGTCCCGGATGAACGCGTCCACGAGAAGCGGGATGTCGTCCCGCCGGTGCCGGAGCGGTGGCAGCGCGATGGTCAGGACATTGAGGCGATAGTAGAGGTCCTTGCGGAAATCTCCAGATACTACAAGGTGTTGCAGGTGCTGATTGGTAGCGGCAAGAATGCGAACATTGACGCGAATCAGCTTCTGGCCGCCGACCCGATGGAACTCCTGCTGCTCCAGTACGCGGAGGAGTTTCGTCTGGGTCTGCGGCGGCATCTCCCCGATCTCGTCGAGGAAAATGGTGCCGCCGTTGGCCAACTCGAACAGTCCCCGGCGCGCGTCGATCGCCCCGGTGAACGCCCCCTTCTCATGGCCGAAGAGTTCGCTCTCGAGGAGGGTCTCGGAGAGCGCCGCGACATTGACGGGAATGAAGCTCTTGTGGCGGCGGCGTGAGAGGGCGTGGATTCCCCGTGCAACCAGTTCCTTGCCGGTCCCCGACTCACCCGTCACGAGCACCGTGGCGTCGACCGGGGCGATCTGGACGACGCGTTCGAGCACCTCGATCATTGCATCGGTCTCGCCCACGATGCCCGTCGCACGCCGGAGGCGTTTCCGTTCGATCGCCCGCGTGCCTACGAGGACGATCTCTTCGCTGTCAACCGGACGCGCAAAGGCGAGCGTGACGTCGCCGGGAGCTGTCGTCGCCCTGCCGGACCCGACCACTGCGAAGACCGGGATGCCGAGCCGCGACGCCTGTCCTGCCTGCCGCAAGCCGGCTTCCGAATCGGCGCCCCCGGTGAACACGAGCAGAACCGGCTCCTCCACACCGGCCACATCCTCGCCCGCAGTGAACAGCTCGACGCGGTAGCCGGCGTGGCGAAACCCCGCGCGCAGCTCACCGGCCAGGGGCAGATCGTGCGTCGTGACGAGGACGGTTTCGGCCATGCGCTATCTCTTGATGGAGCCCTCGGTGTAGAAGGGCGGCCGCTGGGTGCGCCCCGCGATGACCCGGTTGCGGATCCTGACTCCGACCTCGGTCCCGGGGCGGGCCGCGGCCACTGGAAGATACCCCAGCGCAACCCCGTACCCGAGAGACGGACTGGCCACTCCGGACGTGACCGTACCCACGTCCTCGCCGCCGTGGACGAGCGGATAGCCGGGGCGCGGGAATCCGCGCTGCGTCAGCCGGATTCCCGTGAGACGGTGAGTCACCCCGCGCTCCTTCTGTGCGGCGAGCGCATCGCGACCGATGAAGTCGCCCGCGTCGAGCTTCACGATCCAGCCCAATCCGGACTCGAGCGCGGTGTGCTCTTCGTCGAGGTCGTTGCCGTAAAGCGCATACCCCATTTCGAGACGCAGGGAATCGCGCGCGCCCAGGCCGGCCGGACTCAGGCCGTGCTGCTCGCCGGACTCGGTCAACGCACTCCAGGTGTCCACTGCCGCGTCGGCCGGCAGGTACAGCTCGAATCCATCCTCCCCGGTGTAGCCGGTCCGGCTCACGACCGCGTCCGCACCGGCGACCTCGCCCTCGGCGAAGCGGTAGTACCCCACGCTGCCGGGGTCGACGCCGGTCAGGGGACTCAGGATGGCCTCGCTCGCGGGACCCTGGAGCGCGATCAGGGCTATGTCGTCCGAGTCGTCGGCAAGCTCCACGTCGAAGCGAGCCGCGTGTTCGTTGATCCAGCGCCAGTCCTTCGTCCGGTTGCTGGCGTTGACGACCAGGACGATGCGGTCCGGGAACCGGTAGACCAGCAGGTCGTCGAGGATCGTCCCATGTTCGTTGCAGAGGGCGGAGTACTGCGCCTGACCGACGGCGACCCGCGACATGTCGTTGACCGTCAGGTACTGGACGAAATCCACGGTCTGAGGTCCGCGAACGGTGAACTCGCCCATGTGGGACACGTCGAAGAGGCCCGCGGCGGTGCGGACCGCAGCGTGCTCGGCACGAATGCCGACCGGATACTGCACCGGCATGGAATAGCCCGCGAACGGGACCATCTTGCCGCCCAGGGCGGTGTGGATATCGTGGAGCGGCGTCTTTCGCAACTTGGCGTTCATGGCATCAACCGGAGCGTTCGCGTGGTCGGATCAAGTCCAGCAGGAGGGCCTTGATGAAGTGCAGGCGGTTTTCGGCTTCGCGGAATATGCGGGAACGCGGCCCGTCGATCACCTCGGCGGTGACTTCTTCGCCCCGGTGCGCCGGGAGGCAATGGAGAAAGATCGCCGCGGGATCGGCGAGTGCCATGAGCGGTTCGTCCACCTGGAAGCCCGCAAAGGCCGTCTCGCGGATGCTCTGTTCATCCTCCTGCCCCATCGACGCCCACACATCGGTGGTCACCACGTGTGCCCCGACGACCGCCTCGTGCGGCGACCGGAGCACCTCCACGTCGGTTGCGGTCCGGGCTCTGGCGAGGATCGCCGGGTCGGGACCGTAGCCCTCGGGACACGCGAGCCGAAGGGTGAAGCCGAAGCGCAGCGCCGCGTTGAGCCAGGAGTTGGCCATGTTGTTGCCGTCGCCGACCCACGCCACCCGGAGCGCGGACAGGTCGTCGCCGAACTCCTCGGCGGCGGTGAAGAGGTCGGCCATGACCTGACAGGGGTGGAGAAGGTCCGTGAGGCCGTTGATCACGGGAACGGTCGCTTCGCGGGCCAGTTCGGTGACCTCGTCCTGCGCGAACGTTCGGATCAGGATCGCGTCGACGTAGCGGCTCAGGACGCCGGCGGTATCGGCCACGCTTTCGCCACGCCCGATCTGCGAGTCGTGGTCGGAGATCATGATCGCGTGGCCCCCGAGCTGAGCCATCCCCGCCTCCGTGCTCACGCGCGTGCGTGTCGAACTCTTGCGGAAGATCATCGCCAGGGTGCGGCCCTGGAGCGAGCGGCCGGCTGGTTCGCCGCGCTTGAGCCGTCCCGTCAACTCCAGGAGGTGGCGCAGATGCCCGGCGTCGTGGGCGGCGATGTCGATAAAGTCGCGCTTCGCGGAGACCATGTTCCCGATCGCGTCAGTACGTCAGAGGATGTACCGGCTGAGATCGTCGTCGGAGGCGATGCGATCCAGCCGCTCCCGGACGAATTCCGCAGTCACCACGACCGTCTCGCCGCGCTGCTCATCGGGAAGGTCGAAGAGCAGCTCTTCCAGCAGCGTGGTAAGGACGGTGCGCAGCCGGCGCGCGCCGATATTCTCCATGCGATCGTTGAGTTCCGCCGCGATGCGGGAGATTTCCCCGATCCCGTCGTCGGTGAACTCGACCGACGCGCCCTCCGTCTCCACCAGAGCGCAGTACTGGCGTACCAGCGCGTTGCGGGGCTCGCGCAGGATGCGCGCGAACTCGGCAGCGCCGAGGTTCTGGAGCTCCACACGGATCGGGAAACGGCCCTGCAGCTCGGGAATGAGGTCCGAGGGCTTTGCCACGTGGAAGGCCCCGGCCGCGATGAACAGCATGTGGTCGGTGCGGACGAAACCGTACTTGGTCTGCACGTTGCAGCCCTCCACGATCGGGAGCAGGTCGCGCTGAACCCCCTCCCGGCTCACGTCGGGACCCGCGCCGCTGCGCTTTCCCGCGACCTTGTCGATCTCGTCGAGGAAGATGATCCCGATTTCCTCGGCGCGGTCCAGCGCCTCGTTCACCACCTCGTCCATGTCGACCAGGCGATCGAGCTCTTCCTGGAGCAGCACGCGCCGCGCCTCGGCGATGCTCACCGTGCGCCGCTTGGACCGCTTCGGCAGCATGTCCTGGAGCATCTCGGTGAAGTGGAGGTCCATGCCCTCCATGCCACCCACCGGAAACATCATTCCGCCCATGGGCGAGTTCTGCTGGACGTCCAGTTCGACCGTGCGGTCCTCCAGATGCCCTTCACGCAGCAGTTTGCGGAGCTTCTCCCTCGTTCGCGCCCTTCGCTCGGCGATCATGGGATCGCCATTGGGATCGGCCTGACGGGCGCGCGACGTGCCGCCCGGTCCGGCCACGAAGACCTTGCCGGGAGACCCCGAGGCCCCCACCGGCCGGCCGGCCTTCGAGTCGCTGGCCTCACGCGTGGGCGAAGGCGCCGCGGGCGTGGCCGAGTCCGGGAGGAGAAGGTCGAGCAGCCGCTCCTCGACCAGGCGCTCCGCCTCCACCTCGACCTCGTCTTCGCGGTTTGCCCGGACCATCGCCACGGCCGTATCGACGAGGTCGCGGACCATGGACTCGACGTCGCGGCCCACATAGCCGACCTCGGTGAACTTGGAGGCCTCCACCTTGACGAAAGGTGAGCCCGCCAGCCGGGCGAGACGGCGTGCGATCTCGGTCTTCCCCACCCCGGTGGGCCCGATCATGATGAGGTTGTTGGGCAGGATCTCCTCGCGCAATTCGTCTTCAACCTGCTGCCGCCGCCAGCGGTTGCGGAGCGCGATGGCAACCGCCTTCTTCGCTTCGGACTGGCCGATGATGTACTTGTCGAGCTCGGCCACGACCTCGCGGGGCGTAAGCTGATCGAGCCAGCGGGGAGGCTCTTCCGGCGACGCCTGCTCGACAGGCGCGGAGGTGTCGGCGGAAGCGGTGACAGAGGTCATGCCGGCTCCAGTTCCAGGACGGTGATCTCGCGATTCGTGTACACGCAGATGTCGGCGGCGATCTCCAGCGCGCGTCGGGCAATGTCGGCGGCCTCCATATCGGAGCAATCCAGGAGAGCGCGCGCGGCAGCCAGCGCATACGCGCCCCCCGAGCCGATGGCGAGCACCGGCTTGTCCGGCTCAATGACGTTGCCGTCGCCGCCCACCAGAAAGAGATGGTCCCGGTCGGCGACTGCCAGGAGGGCTTCCAGACGGCGGAGGTAGCGGTCGGTCCGCCACTCCTTCGCCAGCTCGACGCACGCACGCGGAAGGTTGGACGGCCATCGTTCCAGCTTCCCCTCCAGCTTCGCGAAGAGGGTGAAGGCGTCCGCAACCGCCCCTGCGAAGCCTGCAAGCACGCGTCCCTCCTTCAGCAACCTCACCTTGCGCGCCTCCCCCTTGACCACGGTGTCTCCCATGGTCACCTGCCCGTCACCCGCCATGGCGACACGGCCGTTCCGGGCCACTGTGATCACCGTCGTCGCGTGGACGGCGGCACCAGCCACGAGCGGTGACGCAGGATTCATTCGCTGGGTCTCGATATGGGTCGGACGTTTTGCGGCTGGAGCGGATCGGGCGCGGCGGCCTGACGAAGGCTCAAGGAGCGTAGCCCTAAAAGCTAGATACGCTCGCGCACGGCCGGAAGTGCAGGATCCGATCCCTATGCCCGCGGGTGCGCGCCCTTGTAGACGCGCCGGAGCCGTTCCCTGGAGGTGTGAGCGTAGATCTGCGTGGTGCCCAGCGATGCATGACCGAGCAGCTCCTTGACGGCCATGAGATCGGCGCCCGCGTCCAGGAGGTGGGTGGCAAAGCTGTGCCGGAGCGAGTGAACCGACAGCCCGGCTGCTTCGGCAAAACCCGCGAGGACCTGCTGGACGTGCCGCTGGATCTGCCTGTTGGACAGGCGGTCGCCGTGACGCCCCACCAGCAGCGCGCGGCAGCCGCTCCGTGCCACCTCGGCCCGCAGTGGGAGGTATCTGACCACCGCGCGCGCGGCCGACGCGGTAACCGGCACGATGCGCTCCTTCCGTCCCTTCCCGAGCACGCGCATCTGGCCCCGTGAAAGGTCGAGGGACCGCAGGTCGAGCGCACCCAGCTCGGCGAGGCGTATCCCGCTCCCGTAGAGGAGCTCCAGGATGACGAGCAGGCGGGTCTCGATCAGACCGTTCTCGTTCTCCGCCCGCGCCTCGACCCAGCGAAAGAGCTCCGAGACCTCCTCGACCCGCATGTGCGCGGGCAGCGTGCGGTCGAGTTTCGGCCCGCGCACGTGACGGGCCGGGTTCGACGGGATTTCCCCTTCGCGATGCAGGTGGCGAAACAGGGCGCGCACCGCCGACAGCTTGCGGGCGACCGTGCGGGGCGCGAGGCCGCGGCGTCCCGCTTCGCCCAGAAAGGCACGAATCACACCCCGGTCGATGTCGCTCCACCTGAAGTCGTCGCGACCGAGGTAGCCACTTGTGAACGCCTCGAGGTCGCCGAGGTCCCGACGATACGCCGCCACCGTGTGGGGAGACAGATTGCGCGCAACCTCCAGGTGTTCGAGGAAGCGGGCGACCTCTCTCCTCATGCCACTGCCGCCCTCCCCGACATCGCACCGGTCTCGGCAACCCAGCGCCGAAAGCACCGATCCGCATGCTCCGCAAGGGCTTCTCTGCGCGCTGCCTTCTTGCGCGGCGCGTTCAGAAGAGGATCCACCAGTCCCCAGTTCGAATTCATCGGCTGGAAGTCCCCCGGATCCGCCTCCCTCAGGTACCGGTAGAGGCCCCCGAGCATGGTTTGCGGGGGCGGAATGACCGGGTCGGCACCGCTGAGCACGCGATCCAGGTTGATTGCCGCAAGGATTCCGGAAGCGGCGGACTCCGTGTAGCCCTCCACGCCCGTCAGTTGGCCAGCGAAGAACAGGTCCGGACGGGCCCGCGACGACCCGCAGGCGGTAAGGCGCGCCGGGAAGTTCAGATAGGTGTTGCGGTGGATGGACCCCCAGCGAAGGAACTCGGCGTTCTCGAGCCCGGGAATCGTGGTGAAGACGCGCCGCTGTTCTCCAACCCGCAACCGGGTCTGGAAGCCCACCAGATTCCACATCTGCCCCGCGCGATCTTCCCGCCGCAGCTGCACCACCGCATGTGGGCGCCTACCGGTACGCGGATCGGCCAGTCCAACGGGCTTCATGGGCCCGAAGCGGAGCGTGTCATGGCCCCTGGCAGCCATGACCTCGATGGGCAGGCACCCTTCGAAATACGGAACCCTGTCCCAATCGTGGCCCTCGTGCACGTCCGCACAGCGCAGCGCCTTGAGGAAGGCGTCGTACTCGGACTCGTCCATGGGACAGTTCAGATAGTCGGCATCCTGGCCGTATCGGCCCGCGGCAAACACGACCTCGCGGTCCACCGAGTCGGTGTGGACGATCGGCGCGATGGCATCGTAGAACGCGAGTCCCCCATCGCCCAGCTCGGCGGCAATGCTGGCGGCCATGTCATCGGAGGTGAGAGGCCCCGTGGCCAGGACCGCAGGCCCCGCCGGAATCGACCGCGCCTCCTCGCGCTCAATCCGGATTGCGGGATGGCGTTCGACACGATCCGTAAGGGCCTGGGCGAACAGCTTCCTGTCCACCGCCAGCGCGGCTCCCGCCGGCACGCGGCTCTCCTCGGCGGCGGCAAGCAGCACCGATCCGAGGCACCGCATCTCGCGCTTCAACTGACCGTGCGCGGTGGCGGGCCGCTCGCTCTTGAAGGAGTTGGTGCAGACCAGTTCACCGAGATCTCCGGTCTGGTGTGCCGGAGTCGCCTTGCCCGGGCGCATCTCGACGAGCCGCACGCGCCGGCCCCGGTCCGCCAGCGCCACCGCGGCCTCGCATCCTGCCAGCCCTCCGCCAACCACCGTCACGACGCTCATCGCAAATCCCCTAGCTCCTTCTGGCCCTGGCTGCTCGCCTTCCGGCCGGACGCCGGGGCTTCTTGCGCCTGGCGGCTCCGGCCAGCAGTTCGACGGCCTCCTCAAGCGTCGTGGATTCGGGCTCGCGATCCCGGGGCACACTCGCGTTGACGGTGCCGTCGGTGATGTAGGGCCCGTAGCGCCCCTTGAGCAGCTCCACTTCGGCGCCGGACTGCGGGTGCGCGCCGAGACGCTTCAACACGGTCTTTCCCCTCCTCGCAGCCTTCTTCACCGCCAGCCGCGCCAACGCCTCGTCAAGCGTAACCGCAAAGAGCTGGTCGGCCGAGTCGAGACTGCGGTATTCGTTTCCACTCGCGACATAGGGACCGTACCGCCCCAATCCCACCCTGACCTCTTCCCCGTTCTTCGGATCGGTGCCGAGCACCCGGGGAAGCGACAACAGACGCAACGCGTAGTCGAGGGTGACCTCCGACGCGTCTACGCCCTTCGGAAGCCCGACCAGCCTCGGCCTGGCCCCGCCCCGGGTGGCCCGACCGAGCTGCACATAGGGACCATATGGCCCGACGCGGAGGAGGACCGGCGACTCGGACACGGGATCCGTCCCGAGCACTTCCCCGCTCTGGCCGCCGGCAGCCAGAAGCTCGGCGGCCTTCTCAACGGTGAGCTCGTCGATCAGAAGTTCCGCGGGGATCGTCGCCCGCCGGGCCGCCTCGCCGGCTCCCCTTTCCACGAAGGCCGAATTCCTGCCGATTCTGATGCGGATCTCCTCACCCGTGCCGGGATCGACCCCCAGGGGAATCCTGGGGAAGTCGATGCGCGGCATGGTGTTGTCGATTTCGCGAGCCAGGCCGGGGTGCTCTCCTTCACCGTTGTAGAAGGCAGCGAGGAAGCCACGGGACTCGGCCTCGCCCGCTGCTATATCGTCCAGGGAATCCTCCATGCGGGCGGTGAAGTCCAGGTCGACGTACTTCCCGAAGTGTTGACGCAGCAACCGGATAACCGCCATTCCGGTATACGTGGGAACCAGGGCGCCGCCGCGCTTCCGCACATAGTCGCGGTCCTGGATCGTCGAAATCGTGGGCGTGTACGTCGATGGCCGCCCGATGCCCTCGTCCTCCAGCTTGCGGACCAGCGATGCTTCCGTGTAGCGGGGCGGAGGCCTGGTTTCGCGGCGATCCGGCTCAATGGCGCGGAGAACGAGCGCGGAGGCGGAGGAATCCTTGCCCTGCCCGTCCGTGTCCACAACGACGCTGTCGCCCTCCGACATCGACGGAAGGATCTGGTCCTTTCGCTTCTCGCCGTAGACTCTGAGATAGCCCGGGAAGCGCAGCACGGATCCCATGGCTCGAAAGGTGTGATCGGTTCCGTCGATCGTGGCCACGAACTCCACCGAAGTGCGGTCCACCTGGGCGTCGGCCATCTGGGACGCGACTGTGCGGCTCCAGATCAGCCGGTAGAGGGCCAGTTCGTCCGGACCGAGAAGCCGTTGCAGACGATCGGGCGTGCGGCCGATCTCGGTCGGACGAATCCCTTCGTGGGCCTCCTGCGCGATCTTGGATTTGGTCCGGTACCGCCTCGGGCCCTCATGGTATTCGGTCCCGAACGCCTGCTTGATGTAGCGGCCGGCATCGCCGAGGGCCTTGCTCGCAAGGGTAACCGAATCGGTTCTCATGTAGGTGATCAGTCCCTCGCGGTCGCCACCGCCGAGATCCACGCCCTCGTACAGGCGCTGTGCAACCCGCATCGTTTGCCGGGGCGACATTCGCAGCCGGCCGGCAGCCGCCTGCTGCAGCGTCGATGTGGTGAACGGCGGCGCCGGCCTCTGCGTGGTGGATTTTCTGGTGACTCGCCTGACCTCCCACGGCAGGACCCCGGGCGCCGCCGCCACGATCGCTTCGGCCGCTTGCCGATCCAGGGACACCACTCTCCGCGATGACGAGAGTGCTCCCGTCGACGGATCGAAATCCTTGCCCGTGGCCACTCGTCTGTCACCGATGGCCGTCAGCAGAGCAGAGAATTCCCGGCCGTCTCTGGCCAGCACCGCCTTCGCACGCCAGTACTCGGACACCGAGAAGCGGCGCCTTTCCTCTTCGCGGTCGACGATGAGCCGCAAGGCCACACTTTGAACCCGTCCCGCGCTCAGCTTGGTGCGGACCTTCTTCCATAGCACGGGAGAAAGGCTGTACCCGTACAGGCGATCCAGAATGCGGCGGGCCTCCTGGGCCTGAACCAGGCGCCGGTTCACTTTTCGGGGGTTCGCCAGAGCCGACTCGATAGCCGAACGCGTTATCTCGTGAAACGCGATGCGCCGCACGGGCACGGACGGCTTGAGCACCTCGACGAGGTGCCAGCTTATGGACTCGCCCTCACGGTCCTCATCCGTAGCCAGGAGTACTTCGTCGGCGTTCCGCAGAAGCCTCCTCAACTCGCTGACATGACGACGACTCTCCTCCGGGACGACATAGACGGGCTTGAAGCCGTCCTCCACGTTGACCGCCATGCGGCCCCAATCCTTGTCGCGGACGGATTTGGGCAGCTCCCTGGCGGAACGCGGCAGGTCCCGGATGTGGCCATAGGACGCGTGAACGCGGTAGTCCGGCCCCAGGAACCTCGAAATCGTCTTCGCCTTCGCCGGCGACTCCACAATGACAAGCTTCACTCCGACTCCTCCATGCCCGCCCCGCACAAGACCGGTTGTCGCATGATCTCCCGCACGATCTCTGCGGGCGACCTGTTCTCCGTGTCGATTGTAATGTCACTCCGGCAATAGTGGGCAGTCCGCGCCTGCAACAGGTCCCGGGCCGCGTCGAGCGGATCGCCGACATCCAGGAGCGGTCTCGATTGCCGTGCGGTGCGGATTCTGGCCAGCGCGGTCTCGGGGGTCACCCGCAGCCAGACCGCCACCGAGAGTTCGTCCAGCAAATCCATGTGGCCCGGTTCGGCGGCCCACCCGCCACCTGCGGCCACCACGACCCGGCGGCGGCGCAGGACCCGCCGTCCGGTCCTCGACTCCAGCTCCCTGAACCGCTCGACTCCGCGTCCTCGAATCAACTCCGCCACGGACGAGCCCTCCGCGCGCTCCACCTCTGCGTCGAGATCGACAAAACCCCAACCGAGCGTCCGCGCGAGCAGCGGACCCACCGTGGACTTGCCGGCCCCCATGAAGCCGATCAATACGATGCGTCGCACCGATCCGGCCAGGTCCGGCGGTGCCGACACCACCGTTGTCTCCGGCATCACCCGTGCTCCGGTCCCCGCTCGCGAAAACCGCGGGAGTTCAGACGATCCAGATACGAATCCAGATTCCGCCTGAACTCGCCGAGCGAGTCACCACCGAACTTCTCCAGCATTGCGTCGGCCACCACGAGCGCCACCATGGCCTCGGCCACCACCGCGGCAGCCGGCACCGCGCACACGTCGCTACGCTCGACCGTGGCATGCCTGGTCGTGCCGTCCCGAAGATCCACGCTTGGAAGCCGGTTGCGCAGCAATGTCGAAATGGGCTTCATCGCGCCACGCACAACGAGGGGCGAGCCGGTGGTCACACCCCCCTCGAGTCCTCCGGATCGATTGCGAGACCGTCGAAAGCCCCCGGACCGTGCGCGGGTGTCGTCTCGATAGATTGGATCGTGCACGCGCGATCCTGGCCGGCCCGCGTTGATGAAGGCGGGGCCGATCTCCACCCCCTTGATCGCGTGAACGGACATCACCGCCTGTGCGAGCCGCCCGTCCAGCTTGCGGTCCCACGACACGTAGCTGCCCAGACCCACCGGCAGACCCCTCACCACGACCTCGAAACATCCTCCCACGGTGTCTCCCTGCTCCCTGGCCGAGTCGATCGCCGCGATCATGCCGGTCTCGGCGTCCTGATCGAGGGTCCGTACCGGAGAGCGGTCGGAGACACCGTTGAGGTCCGCCGGAAGCTCCTCGCGCACCTCGGCCTCCACGTCCCCAATACGTGTCACGTGGCTTCCCACGGTTGCCCCGACTTCCCTCAGAAGCACGCGGGCCACGGCGCCGCACGCCACCCGTGCGGCGGTCTCGCGCGCGGAAGCCCGCTCAAGCACATCTCTCGCGTCCCGCCTGTCGTACTTCAGAACTCCGGCCAGATCGGCGTGACCCGGCCGAGGCAGGTACACCGGGCGGAGGGCCTTGGGATTGCCTTCCGGATCCGGTGCCTCGTGCGCCATCGCGGTGGTCCAGTTCTCCCAGTCGCGGTTCCAGATCACCAGCGAGAGGGGTGAGCCCAGCGTTGAGCCGAGGCGCAGGCCGGACATGATCTCCACCCGGTCGGACTCGATCTGCATGCGGCGTCCCCTGCCGTAGCCCCCCTGTCGCCGGGTCAGCTCCGGGTCGATGTCCCGGGCGGGATCGAGGGAGACGCCGGCAGGGAACCCTTCCAGAACGGCGACGAGGCCGCGACCATGGGACTCTCCGGCGGTATGGAAGGAAATGTGATCCAGAGGCATGTGGGTGTTGAACAGAGGGTGTGCTTGAGTTCCGGCAACCGACGCCTGTCGGATGTCCATAGATAGCGAAGGGCCCGGTTACGGGGAAGCCGAACGTACAATCGTGGGCGTGACGAGGATCAGGAGGTCGCGCTGGATCGTGGACTCGCGGCGCGTTCGGAAAAGCCGCCCCACGAGCGGCAGGTCCATCAACAGGGGGATGCCCGAACGCACTTCCCCCGTCTCGTCGACGGTCAGGCCTCCGATCACTACGGTCTCGCCGTCGCTGACCAGCACGCGCGACTCGGCCTTCTGCCGGCGGAAGATCACACCCACATCCGACGGAGCGAGGTCCGCCGAGGAACGTTCGGCCGCGAGGTCGAGCATGATCTCCTCGGCGTCGGTGATTCGGGGAGTGACCTCGAGGATCACGCCGGTCTCCTTGTAGTCCACCGTGGCCACGGGCACCGTGCTTCGGGTCCCCACGGCTCCGTTGGCCTGGAGTTGCGCCCCGGCGTCGATCACCCTGACCGGAGTCTCCTCGCCGACCACGATTCTCGCGGTGCGGTTGTCCATCACCCGAACCGAGGGCTGCGCCTCCACATCCGTCAACTGCGCCGCTTCCAGGGCATCGATGAAACCCACGAGGGTACTCCGGCCGATCACGAGCGAGGTGAGCAGCGACAGGGTGGGGTTCGCGACCCGGTTGGTCGCGTTGCCCAGGGCCGCGAGCGAGTTTCCGCCGAGCGAGACCACGTCGATCCCGGCTTCGGTCTGCCTCTCTCCCGCCGAAATGACACCGTCCCCGTCGGCGTCGACGACGCCCGGGACCAGGAGGTTGAGCTGGTTTCCGCGGGTGTCCTTGAGGTCGTATGTGATCCCGAACCCCGCAAGTCCCGAGCGATTGACGAAGATGATCTTGGCGGCGATATCCACCTGGCGCGCCCGTACATCGAGATCGCTCACGAGGTGGCGGGCCGACTCCACCACCCGCGGGATGTCGCTGACGACGAGCGCATTGCTCGCTGTGCTTACCGAAACGCGGCCGCGGTCGCTCAGGATGGCCGCGATCAGGTCCTGCATATCCAGTGCGTCTCCATAGCGCACGGTCAGGGCCTCGGTGACGATGGGCAGCACCGCTTCGCGTTCGAACGCGCGCCGCATGTCATGTACGAGGATGATGCCGCTCTCCTGTTCATACGCGACGAGACCGTGTGCCTCGAGGAGCGCATCAAGGGCGACATTCCACGGCTGATTCCTTATCTCTGCCGACACGAGTCGGTCCAGACCGGTGCCGGGGACGATCGAGCGATCCGCGAACTCGGCAAAGGTGAAGAGCACCTCGCGGATCGGGGCCTCTTCGAAGAACACCGAGATCGGCCGGCCGAGTTCCTCGGTGGAGATCTCGGACAACGGAACAGCCTGTCCGTCGACCTCCGCCGCGGTGCCCGCGCTCGTGCAAGCGAGCATCACAAGGCGCGTGAGCGTCAGTGGGATCCGTCCCGAATTCATGTTCCCGTCCTCCCGGTGGCCCGCGGAATCTCGAGGATGCGTCTGTTGACTCCGCCCTGACCTGTGACATCGACGACGACCCGCCGGCGCAGTACCTGCACGATTCGCAGCGGTCCCAGCGCATCGCCGGTGCGCAGCCGATGCGTGGACGGCTCGAGCGGACGGGGTCCCACGGCACCAAAGCCGCCATCCGGGACCGTTTCGGATCGAAGCACGACGAGGCTGTGACGCGGAATCTCGTGGTAAATGATCCCCAGAACCTGGAGACCGGCGAACGCACCGCCGTCCATCCGAGCTTCCGCGCGAGGCTGAAACGGGTCGCGCCTTCCATGCTCTTGATACGTGAACCTCTCGCGCTCGAGCACCAGTCTTCCCGGGAGATTCGATCCGTCGCCGCTGCTTTCGTGGTCCGGACGCACCTCCTCGGCATCAACCGGGACTCGTGCGCTCGGCGCCCCACACCCGCCGACAGCGATCAGGAGCGCCAGGAGGCCGGACGTGCCATTTGTACGAACCCGGGGGATGGCCCCGCGCATTGCTTGCCTGGTCATGCGTCGTCTTCCTCCGATGCCGGGGGGGATTGTTGTGGCGCGTTCCGGTGCTCCGGCCTGGCTGCGTATGTCCTGATGCGCAAGTGAGCCGTCACCTTTCCGTCGTGCGGCTGCAGGCCGTCCGGTGCCGGGGCTGCGGGGACAATCGTCACGACCTCCGGAACGAGGATTCGTTCCATGGACGCGATGTCGGTCAGGAAGCTCGCGACGGCGTGATAGCTTCCCAGTATCTCCATCTCATAACTCCAGTGATCGTAGAACGGTCCGTGCTGAATCGGCTCGGGACGCATCCGGATGACCTCGACACCGGGGCCGCCCTCGGCGGCGGCAAGCGATTCGAGTAGCGCGGATACCTGCCGGTCGGGCGGCACAAGTGTCTCAAGGCGCTCGAGCTGTGTCAGATAGTGTGAAACCCGTTGTTCCAGAAGCCCCTGTTCCACCGTCTTGGTTTCAGCCTCGGCGTTATCGGCTTCAAGACGTCGCAGTCTGGCTTCCTGCGTCTCCGCACGCCGGGCACGCGGCGCGTGGACGTAGGCGTAGACGAAATAGACACCCGAAGCGGCCAGGAACGCGACGAGAACCGCAGTCTTTCTGACCCGGTCACGGGGAAGCCACGTCACCATGCGACCGTATCGGACAGCGAAACCAGTTCGATCCGCTCGGGATCGGGAGTCTCGTGCTCGGCCTCGAATACAAAGCGGTACAGCTCTTCGGCATCATCCGGCGGTGGCCGCTCAATCCGCTCCGAGTTGATGAGCCGAACGCCACGCATGAAGGGCGAGGCCTCCATTCGGTTCCAGAATCGGGTCAGCGCAACGCCGCCTTGCGCTCTGCCCTCGATATGCAGCCGGACCCCACTCTCGGCCGATGCCGCAGGGGCCAACCGAGTGAGCCAGGCTTCCCGGGGCAGCGCGCCAGCGATCTCGTCCATCAGATGCGGCCAGACGTAGCGCTGTGCATCCATTTCAAGGACGAGGTGCAGCCGTTCAGCTATGGAATCGCGTCGCGCCTCCAGAACGTGGACGGCTTCGGCCGCCGCAGCGATCCGCAGTGAATCGCGGACTGCCGCCTCCACGCGTCCGGCAACCCCTGCCACATCGTGTCGCGCTGCCGTGAACAGGTTGACAGCGGTGACCAGCGAAGCAAACAGGACAACTGTCGATCCGATCATCCAGCCATCCCGTGGAAGGATCTTCGTGAAATCCCACGGCGCGGCCTGTTCCGTGCGCGGGCGACGACCCTTGCCTTCTCCGAGGAGATCGACTTCAATCACCGTTCTGCGCCTCCGTTCCAATCAAGTCGTTCGCAAGGCGAGACCGATGGCGAGCCCCAGCATGGGTGCCGCCCGATCAAGTGCCCAGTGGGCCGCTACGCCTGGACGGATCAGGACGCGCTCACATGGGTTCGCCAGGCGCGTTTCCACCTTGACTCGCCTCGCCACGTAGTCCGGCAGACCCGGGATGCAAGCACCTCCCCCGCTCATGTAGACCCTTCCGATTCCCCTCCGCGGTGTGCGCGTGGTGATCACCGCCGACGCCCGCTCGACACCGGTCACGACGTGTCCGGCCACCGTGTCCACGACACTCGCGAGTTCGGTGCCGTACTGTCGATGCCGAAGGGCCTGCTCGGCCTCCGATCGCGTCAGGCCACGCGCTCGCCGCAACCGTTCCAGGATCCATCCCAAGCCAAACGGAAGGCCCTTGGCGAAGACCGGCATTCCGTCGTCAAGGATGTTGACGCTGGTGACCTCGTGCCCGACGTTGACCAGCGTTGTCATTCCATCCGCAGCCTCCGGGTGGTTGTGCACCAGCATGTTGTGTAACGCCAGGGCTTCGACGTCGATCAGGGACACCCCCAGCCCCGCACTGCCCAGCAGCGCAACCCGTGCCTCGACCCGCTCCCGTTTTGCCGCCACCAGCAACACGTCCGCGGATCCGTCGTCGGGGTCGGCTCCCAGCACGTGATAGTCGAGCTGGATCTCTCTGAGATCGAAGGGAACATGGTGTTCGGCTTCGCGACGTACCGCCTCGCCTTTGGGCGCTCCGGACGGAGAATGCATGCTCACGATCTTCATGAACACATCGTGTCCGCCAAGGGCCGTGACGACTTCGGCCGTTCCGCCGGGCAGCGTCTCACCGAGTTTCTGCACCAATGCGCCCAGGCGTTCCGGCCCGGTAACCTCGCCATCGGTAAAGGCACCAGTGGGAACCGGTGCGACCGCGACCCTGGTGAGTTCGGGTGTGTCTCCTCCATGATCCACCTCCACGAGCTTGGCGAAGGCGCTGCCAATGTCGAGACCCACGGTCTTCCGCTTGCGCCTGAACACGGCCATGGTGCTATCTGGCCGCCGGAGGAACGGGACCTGCCCAGGAGCGGCCCGGCAACGGTATCGGACGTGCGAGCGTCGCGGCCTGACGGAGTGCGTTGTAGGCCGCACAAGCGGATCCGTCGATCAGGGAACCGTCGCCCAGTACCACGGAACCGCCCGCGCGCAAAAGGCCCACGATGGTGGCGCCCTGCTCAAGGACCACGTCTCCGGAAGCCAGGATCAATCCGCTCCAGCTAGCACCGGCTTCGAGACGCAGCGTGCCCCGAACGGCCAGGATACCGGCCTCCCGCCCCGTCACAAGGAGGTCGCCCCGGCTGTGCACCAGCCCGCGCCAGCATCCGTTGCATTCCGGTTGCTGGAACGCGCCGCCGGACAGTGCATGGTCAGCGAGTTCCGCGAGCATCTGTTCCGAAAACCACCCCAGGCGCAAGTCGGCAAAACCCGCATCTGTTGCGGACCCCCATACAGGCGGACTCGGCAAGGTCGCATCGGCCGCTGGATGCGGCGCGGCGACAACGCCGGCAGACGCGGCCAACTCGTCACACCCCTCGACTCCCGCACGGGCAGAGAAGATCGAATCCGTGCCGACATCGGACCCCACTCCCATCTGCAGTGAAGCCGCCTCCACTACCGCGCTGTGTGACCTCGTCCGGGCGGCCGGATCCATCCACCATGCGACCCGGACCTCCCGCATGGGAACGCCACCGCCGATCTCGCCCTCCGCGATGAACAGATGGAACTCACGCGCAAGCCGGAGTTCGCGCACTCGCCAGGCGCCCTGGTGGCCGAATGTCCCGGAATCCAGCACCATGGAGGCGCCGCCAGTCTGCGTACGGGGAGTTCCGCGTCTCTGCTGGAACAGGATATCCAACCCCCCGCGAGCTCCGTTCCGAGCGGCCAGAACCTTGCCCGCCATCGTGGCGGCACGCACCTGACCTACAGATGCGGCCACCGCCGCCGAGGCTATCCCGGCCAGCACCAGTAGCGCCAGAAGCGCCAGGACGAGCGCGAACCCGTCCTGCCCGCAGGCGATTGTCTGCCCCTTTGCACCGTCGTGCTTCATCTGCGCCCCCAGCTGTTCCACTGAAAGGAAGGCGGAATGGGACTTGGCCCCTCCCATGTCAACCGGGTCGTGAGCCCGCCGGTAGCCATGAAGGCGATTCTGGCCGAGTCGACTGCGATGCCCGTGCCCGTCAGCGGCTGCCAAGCCCCGCCGCGCCGATACCGGAACGAGCCGTCGGAAAAGCGGTACGCGCCGCGTTCGAAGTAGATGCCCGCGAGCGGCCGATCGACCGGGGAATCGAGTTGCCACACCTCGGTGGAGAAGCCGTCAACCTCCTGACAGTCGAGACGGCTCCGCCGCGAGGATCTCGCCAGCCCCGAGACGCTCCACTGCCCGTCTTGGGACAGCACCAGTACCGAGTCCTTGTCGGGGTCGGGCGCGCGGTAGCCGGACACTGCCACGGCCCAGCCTTGCGAGATCTCCGTTGCACAGCCGAAAGCCATGCCTCGAAACGCCCGGAGGTGCAATTCCTCGCCGTCGAGCATCCAGTCGAGGCCAGCCTGGCCGTATGCAATCTCTGTCGCCAGCACGTGGTGGATCAGTCGTGTTTCGTCGAGAATCCTGGCACCTGTGACCACCTGGGTGGCTACGACGCTCTGGACCGCGGTGACCCACCAACTCACCTGTACCACCATCAACAGCAGGGTCCCCGCGACAATCGCTTCCGTCAGAGCGAAGCCCCGCCTCGGCCCGGACACCCGTATCGTGCGCGGAATCACGTGCCCGACTCGTCGAGCCCGGTTCGAACGCCAAAATCGACGCGGATTCCATCCGGGAGAGCCACATGCTCAAAGCTCGCCCAGCTCGGCGATTCCGCGCGCGCGGACACGCTCCAACTCAACACGCCAGCCTGGTGAGTGCGCTCTCCCGAGCTTTCGGCCCGGGGCCCGTTCAGCATGACCGAATCCACGAAGCTATGGAGGTGTACCCGCGCCTCGTCCATCGCGGTGGCGTGAACCAGGGTGCGGGCGGCCGTCGCCGTGAGCGACGCGACCCCGGCCACACCAGCACTGACGATGGCTACCGCAACCACCAGTTCCATCATCGAAGCCCCCGAGGTGTTCATCGGCGAGACACCCGGCCAAGCGAGGACAGCACCAGCAGGCGTTCCTCCCCCGCCAGTCCGAAGCGGAGCGTCTGACTGGAGACCATGCCGACGCCCATGGGTCCGAAGCGGACGCGGGCCGTGGCCCGGCCCCGTGAAAGCCCCAGCGTCACACCTCCTTCGTCCAGACTTGCGGCCACTACCGTGTCGCCGCCGGCCGCAATGACGATCCCGTGTGCAGGATCCGTCGCCAGTTCCACGGTTGCACCTCCGTGGGATACGGCGGCCCAGCGCGCTTCGGCAAAGAGCCTCGCAGCCTCTTCCCGGGATCTCTCCAGATAGAAAGACGTACGGAGCCTGCGTGCCGAACCGAATAGCGGGGGTGCCAGTGCGCCCAGAACGACCAGCAGCACGGCGATCTCAAGGATCGAGTATCCGGATCGGGACCTCGGGTCCCACTTTGTTCTCGCATTCGACATCGCGGCCCTTCCCTTCCGAGGCTCAGTGGCTCCCCCGGGCGAAACCATGATTCTTCCGTTCGACGTGGCGGCAGATCGACGACATCCAAGAACGCAGGCGAAATCGGGCGCTGGAATAGCGGAATCGGCCAGGATTCCGAACCCCACCGATTCGACGAGAGGAGACATCACCGTGTGCACACGACCTGACCCTCGGCTTCGGGACTGACAGAGCCGATCGTCGGCGCGCTGACGGATCCGTAGTAGATCGCGCAACCCCTGTCCTCTCCCAGTGCACTATGAGTCGCCGTCGCCGACCAGCCGGCAGCGGAGGCGGCAGGGGTCACGGTCACCGCTTCCGAGGACACGAAGCTCAAGTCCGCCAATGAACTGGTGTACTGGTAGTGGGTCGCGTAGTACAGCTCCTGCTGCGCTGCAAGATTCCGAATATCGGACTTCATCGCAGCGAAATAGGCCTTTTCCCTGGTGGCCGAGAACTGCGGAATAGCGATTGCCGAGAGAATACCGATGATGACCAGGACAATCAATAGTTCTATCAATGTAAAGCCTTTTGTTTTCATAATTTGACAATCCTTTAGTGATGTTTTACTTGAATGTCGTGTCGCGACGCTGTCGTGGCGTCGTCGAACCGGAAGGACCAGAGCACTCGGGGACGATGCGGTGAAGTATGGGTCCGAACCACGGGCGCAGGCATAGCGGAAACGGACTTCCCGCGCCCGGCAGTCCCGTGAACCGAGCCCGCGCGGCTTTTTCGAGCGGCGATGCATCCGCTTCGACGGACCGCCGGACCGCTACTCCCCCGCGTCTGCCTCCAGCCAGGCGGGCCGCGGGGCTTTCCAGGGCCGCGCCTTCGGTCCCAGAAGATTGCACCGCAGAATGAACCAGATTGCGGAGACGCCGTCCTTCCAGCCGATCTTCTTGCCTTCGGCGTACGAGCGCCCGTCGTAGCTGACCGGCATTTCGTGTATGCGGGCCCCGGCCTGGGCGAGCCTGGCCGTGATCTCGGGCTCTATCCCGAAGCGGTCCACGGTCAGGGGGAGCGACTGGAGAAGCTCCCTGCGGACCAGTTTCTGGCACGTCTCCATGTCGGTCAGGTTCAGATCGGTCAGGATATTGCTGAGGAGCGTGAGAGACCGGTTCCCGATCATGTGCCAGAAGAACACGCCCCGGTGCGGTCCGCCCAGGAAGCGGGACCCGTATACGGCATCGGCCGTGCCGTCCGCGATCGGGCCCAGCAGGCGCGGAATCTCCCCGGGATCGTACTCCAGGTCCGCGTCCTGCACCGCCACGACATCCCCGGTCGCGTGCCGGAAGCCCGTCCGCAACGCGGCCCCCTTGCCCCGGTTGCGGTCGTGGAAAACGAGGTGGTCGATCAACGCGCTCTCGTGCAGATGGGTCAGAAGCGGCCGGGTCCCGTCGCTTGAGCCGTCGTCGACCACGATCACCTCTTTGGCGATCGGCGCCGACGCAACCCGCCGCAGCAGCTCCTCGACCGTTGCACGTTCATTGTACACCGGGATCACGATCGATACCGTCATGCGCTGCAGCGCGCGGTGCGTTCGCTCGGACGGCAGCCGGTCAACCTGACTCAACGGTCCGAATCCCCGTCACCAATCGAGACCACCGGCGCCGGACAACCCGAGATGGTCAGGGAAAGCCGGGCGAATCGGACCCGCCAGCGGCTACCTGGAGCCGACCGGCACTTCCAGGGTCTGCCCGGCGTAGATGCGCGTGCCCCGAAGCTTGTTTGCCGACTGCAGCTGATCCACGGTCGTGCCGTACGCCTGCGCGATCGTCCACAGGGAATCACCCCTACGCACTTCATAACGAAGGACCGACGGCATCGGCCCCTCATCGGCTACGGACGGCCCCGCGGCGGCCGCCTGACGGCGTTCTGCCTCTACACGCTCCACGTAGCGCGCATACTCGTGGGTATACACCGCGATGTGGTAGTGCGGAGGATACCTCTCATAGGTCGCCTGCAACGTGCCCCGCTCCTCGAGGTGCAGCAGTACGTCTTCCAGCCACGCGCGACACGGCCGGTGGTTGCTCCGGCGAAGATCGACAGCCATCCCGGTCGGATGGACCGAAAGGCGCGACGAGTTGCGTGGCTGCCGGTCCAACGAGCGCGTAAGGCTCGTCACGACCAGTACCTCGCCGCACGCGCTGCGATACTGGCGCGACAGCCGTTCCACGAAGGTCCGGACATCCTCGCGCGCGTAGGCAAAGGACACCTCGTCGTCGAGCACGTAGCTGTCGTTTCCGCGCAACGGAACCAGGAGACCCAGATCGACGAGGCGCTGTACGTGATCCGCATTCCGGGCAAAGGAGTAGTCGTAGTCGATGGCCCGCTGGTGCTGCTCCTCCATCGACGCGAGCCCACCCCGCAGACTCTGTCCCGATACGGGCGCCACAAGGCTGATCGCGAAAAGGGGCAAGACCGCCAAACACCGCCTCAACCCCCCACAACCCATCCGTCGGTGTCGTGAATGAGCCTTCAAGTACGCTTCCTCCTCTGGGAGTTCCGGGCTGAATCGCATCGCCGGCTCGCTACACGATAAACATATGTATTGGCGTCGCCTCCGTCCACCCCACACAACGGCGCTAGACGGCCGCGTAGTTCTCCCCGACCACCGTCCAGTTGACCACGTTCCAGAAGGCCGCAACATAGTCGGGGCGGCGATTCTGGTAGTTGAGGTAGTACGCGTGCTCCCACACGTCGACACCCAGAATCGGAGTCTTACCCGCCATGACGGGTGTGTCCTGATTGGGGGTCGACACGACCTCGACCGAGCCTGCTCCATCGGCTGCGAGCCACGCCCAACCCGAGCCGAAGCGCCCAACCGCCGCAGCCGCAAAGCGCCCCTTGAATGCCTCCAGGCTTCCGAAGGCCGCGTCGATTGCCGAGGCCAATGCACCGGCCGGCGCGCCAGCCCCGCCCGGGGTCATGAGCTTCCAGAACATGGCGTGGTTCACGTAGCCGCCACCGTTGTTCCGGACTGCCGCACGGATCCCTTCGGGAATCGCGGACAGGTCGGCGACGAGCTCGTCGGCGGACTTGCCGTGGAGGGCCGGATGGTCGGCGAGGGCCGCGTTCAGGTTGGCGGTATAGGCGGCGTGGTGCTTCCCGTGATGGATCTCCATCGTGCGGGCGTCGATGTGCGGTTCGAGCGCATCGTGAGCGTAGTCCAGATCCGGAAGCTGAAAGGGGTAGGCCATCGTCGGCATCTCCTGGGCGTGGTTACTATTCGTGGCTGCACGCTGGCCCGCGCCCCACCGAGGCCGGACGGGCCCGCTCGGCCCCCAAAGGCGCAGTTGCGTGGAAGGTTGGAACGTGTCCAAAAGCAGGATGTCCCCGCAAGGTCCCAGACGGATTCTCCTGGTGGACTGTGACATGTTCTTTGTTCAGGTGGCACGGCTGGAGGACCCGGAAGGTGCGGGCACGGAGCGCCTTCTTCTCGTTGGCGGGCGGAGTAATCGCGGCGTCATCACTTCGGCCTCGTATGCGGCGCGCGAATTCGGCGTTCGCTCGGGGATGCCCACCATGAGGGCGCTGCAACTCTGTCCGCAGGCGGTCGTGGTGCCGGTGCCCCGCGGGGCGTGCGTGGAGCGCAGCCGCGCCGTCAGAGCCGTGCTGCGAGACCTGTCCCCGGTGGTTCAGGCGGCGTCCATCGACGAGTTCTACCTGGACCTCACGGGCACGGAGAGGATGCTGGGACGCGAGGACCTTGCCGTGACCGCGGATCGCATCCGGCGGACAGTGCGGGAAACGACGGGCATCGCCGTGTCGTTGGGCGGGGGCACGCAGCGCGTCGTGGCCAAGGTCGCCACGCGCCTGGCCAAGCCCGACGGGGTCCACGTCGTGCCACCGGGTGACGAGGCCGTCTTCATGGCGCGGTTTAGCCTGTCCGATCTGCCGGGGATCGGGCCCGCGTTCCTGCGGCAGCTGGAGGCGAAGGGGCTGCACACGGTGGCCGACGCGGCCGCCGTGGAGCGCGAATGGCTGGCGCGGTGGTTCGGACCAGCGCGTGGCGCGTGGCTGTGGGAGCGGGTGCGGGGGATAGACGCCAGCGAGGTGGACGCCAGCGACCGCCGCAAGTCGATCAGTTCCGAACGGACCTTCTTCGCCGATATCGACGACGACGAGGAGCTTGAGCGCCGCCTCCTCAAGCTGAGCGGTTCGGTGGGCAACCAGCTGCGCAGCCGCGAACTGCGGGCGCGGACCGTGACCGTCAAGATCCGCGACCAGGATTTCCGGACCCGCCAGGCAGGGAACACGATGCCGGAGGGTGTCGAGACGGACCGCGTGATCTTTGCCGCCGCCACATCCCTGCTCCACAGGCTGCGGCACCGGAGAAGAACGGGAGTGCGGTTGCTGGGCGTCGGCTTGTCGAACCTGGTTCGCCAGGCGCCTTCCACGCAGTTCGATCTCTTCGGGGAGGGTCCGGCGCTGGAAACGGAACGCGACCGGACCATCGCGCGCGCCGTCGACAAGGTCCGAGACCGCTACGGCCGCGACGCGCTCCAGCCGGCCCGTGTACTGGACCGGCCGGAGCGCTGAGCGGGGTCTACTTCGTCTCCCACGGCTTGCGCTCGAAGTAGTCGCGCGTCATCTCGACCACCTTGGGCGCAAGGAGGCCCAGCGCGATCAGGTTGGGCCAGATCACGATCGCGAGGAATACGTCGCCGATGGCCCAGATCACGCTCAGCGGCAGAACCGCGCCGACGAAGTGCATCATCACGAAGACGACCTTGTACGGGATCAGGGCGCGCGCACCAAAGAGATAGTTGGCGCAGCGGTCGCCGTAGTAGCTCCACGCGATCGCCGTGGAGATCCCGAAGAGCAGCACCGAGATGACCACGATGTAGTGTCCCCAGTCGCCCAGCGGTGCCAGACCGCGGCGGAAGGCGGCCATGGTGAGCGGCGCCCCGCTCTCCACCGCCATTCCGTGGAGCGAGGAGTAGGTCTGCCCGTCGTCGCCGGTGGCGGTGCCCGACGCGGGATCGATCACGCCGCTGAACGCTTGCGTCTGCGCCTCGTCCACGTAGAGCACCGGCACGGGAACCTCGTGCCACGAGATCTGAGGGTCGTCGGGCCCGGTGGCCGCGTGCTCACCACCATCAATCCGGATCGGCGCGTCCGGGTTCATGTCGACGTAGCCGCCGTCCACCTGCACCGCCCGGTAGGAGAGGTCACCGCCACTCAGCGTAATCTCGGTCTCGAAACGGTCGTGCCAGACGCCGGTCATGATGATCAGCAGTCCCGTCATGGTGCAGATGATGATCGTGTCGATGAAGGGCTCCAGCAGCGCCACAACCCCCTCCGAAACCGGCTCCTCTGTCTTGGCCGCCGAATGCGCGATCGGCGCCGAGCCCTGCCCCGCCTCGTTGGAGAAGAGCCCCCGCCGGACCCCGTACATCAACGTCACCAGGAAGGCACCCACCCCCGTCCCCGCCACTCCGGCGGTCGGGTTGAAGGCTTCGCGGAAGATCAGCGCGAAGGTCGGCGCGACTTCGCCGATGTTCATGATGATCACGATCAGCGCCCCCAGCACGTAGACAACCGCCATCACCGGCGCCAGCACCGAGGTCACTCGGCCGATCCGCGAGATCCCGCCCAGGATGACGGCTGCGACGATCCCCGACGTCACCAGTCCGCTGACCCAGGTCGGAATGCTGAACTGCGTCTCCAGGTTGTCGGCGACCGTGTTCGCCTGAACGCCGTTGCCCGTCAGGAAGGCAGTAATGCCGAGGAGGACGGCGAAGAAGACCGCCATCCATTTCCAGTTCGGCCCCAGTCCCCGTTCGATGTAGTACATGGGACCGCCGGAAACGGTGCCCGCCCACTCTCCCTCGTCCTCGTGTACCCGGTACTTCTGCGCCAGCGTGACCTCGGAGTACTTGGTCGCCATCCCGAGCGCCGCCGTAACCCACATCCAGAAGAGCGCTCCGGGTCCGCCCCAGTGGATCGCCAGCGCCACCCCCGCGATGTTGCCGATCCCGACCGTCGCCGACAGCGCCGTCGTGAGCGCCTGGAAGTGGGTGACGTCGCCCTCGTCGTCCGGGTCGTCGTATTTCCCGGAAGCAACCGCGATCCCGTGGCCCAGGCGGCGGACCTGCAGAACCCCCAGGCGAAGGGTGAGGTACATCCCGATCCCGAGCAGGATGATCACCATGAGAGGGACGTTTTCGCCTCCGACCGGGATGCCGATCTCGACGACGTATTCGGTCAGGAAATCGGTGATTCGCTGGATGAAGTCCATGACGGGGCGGGCTCCTTTCATTTGTGTCGCGACGACCCCGTCACCCGGGGCCGACGATGGCGCCGGGCAAACTAGGTCCGTCCCCGTCCCGGAAACAACCGCCCGCGCAATGTCGGACCTCCCGGTGGTTCATCGATTCGCGGTGGCTGGCCCCGCCCGCTCCGGCTCAGCCGGACCCCGAAGCAACGCGGCCGATCCGGCCGGCCATCATCCCACGGCGGCGATCATGTCGAAGATCGGCAGGTACATGGCGATGATCATGCCACCAACCACAGCGCCCAGCACCAGGATCATTGTCGGTTCGACCACCGCGATGAGCGCTTCCAGCGCGCTGTCCACCTCCTGGTCGTAGAAATCCGCGATCCTCACCAGCATTTCGTCCAGCCCGCCCGTCTGCTCTCCCACCTCGACCATGCGCACGACCATCGGCATGAACACGCCCGAGGCCTCGAGCGGGCCCGCAATCGTGTCTCCGCCGGCGATCGAGGCCCGCGACCTCATGACGGCATCGTAGACGACCCTGTTCCCCGCGGCGCGCGCGGTAACCTCGAGCCCGGTGAGAATCGAGACGCCCGAAGAAACCAGGGTGCCCAGGGTGCGCGTGAAGCGCGCCACCGCCGCCTTTCGGAGCAGCGTCCCCACGAACGGAATGGACAGGGCAAGGCGGTCCAGGGCCAACCGGCCCCGCTCGGTGCGATACAGGCGCCCGGCCGCCCACACGGCGGCCGCGAGAACGGCGAGCAGCGCCCACCAGTAGCTCTTCGCAATCTCCGAAGCCGTGATCACGATGCGTGTGGGGAGTGGAAGGGGAACGCCGGCGGAGGCGAACATGGTCTGGAACGTGGGGACTACGAACACGAGCAGGATGACCATGGCCGGGATCGCCACCGCGAAGATCATCGCGGGATAGATCACGGCCGCCCGGATCTTCCGGCCGATGGCGTGGTTTTTCTCCAGCGAATCGGAGAGCCGCCCAAGAATGGTGTCCAGGGCGCCAGCCGTTTCTCCAGCCTCGACCATGCTCACCGCCAATTCGGAGAATACGCTGCCGTGCTGACGCATCGCTCCGGCGAGCGTGTGCCCGGATTCGACCGCCGACACCATGGAGCGGATCACGCTGCGGAAGTAGCGGTGTTCGGTTTGGCGAGCAAGCAGATTCAGGGATTGAAGGAGCGGCAACCCCGCGCTGATCATGGTGGCGAAAAGGCGGACGAATACCGCCACTTCGCGCGCTGACACGCGCCTCAAGCGGGTCACCCCCGGATCCCTTGTCCCTCGAATCCCTCCGGGGCGGGCTCCCCCACGAACCGGAGGAGCGCGGCCGGATCCGAACTGCCCCCGAGCGCGGTCTCCAGCCGGACTTCCCCATTGAGGTAGAGACGCGCGAGCGAATCGTTCATGGTCTGCATGCCATGCTTTCTTCCCGCTTCCATGAGCGACCGGATCTGGTGCACCTTTTCGTCCCGGATCACGGCGCGGATCGCGTCCGTACAGACCAGGACCTCGGTCGCCACCACCCTGCCGCTCCCCAGGGCGCGCGGGAGCAGTATCTGCGTCATGACTCCCTCCAGCACCGACGCCAGCTGTGTGCGCACCTGGTGCTGGCTATGCGCCGGGAACGCGTCGACGACGCGGTTGACCGAGTCCGCGGCCGAATTGGTATGCAGGGTCGCGAGGACCAGATGACCCGTCTCGGCGATGGTGAGCGCGGCGCCCATGGTCTCCGCATCCCTCATCTCCCCGATCAGGATCACGTCCGGATCCTGTCGCAGCGAGTATTTCAGGCCGTTGGCGAAGGACGGCGTGTCGACCCCGACCTCCCGCTGGTTCACGATGCAGCGCCGGTGTGGATGGAGGAACTCGATGGGATCCTCGATCGTGATGATATGGCCGCGTCGCCGCCGATTGATCAGATCCACCATGGCCGCCAGCGTCGTTGACTTGCCGGATCCCGTTGGCCCGGTGACCAGTACAAGACCCCGAGGCCGCGTGGTGAGACGGTTCATGATCGGCGGGAGACCCAGGTCCTCAAGCGACTCGACGTGATGAGGTATGTGCCTCAAGGCCAGCGCGGTCCGGCCGCGCTGCCGAAAGCAGTTGCCGCGGAAACGAGCCAGACCCGGAACGTCGAATGCGAAGTCCAGATCGTGCTCCTCCTGGAAGCGCCTTCGCTGATCCGGAGTCAGCAAGGCAGCCGCCAGCCCGTCGACATCCGTGTCGGTCAGGGCTGCAAGGCCCTCGATTCCCGTCAAGGTTCCGTCTATTCGCAGCGTCGGCCGCTCGCCAACGGTCAGGTGGAGATCCGACGCGCCGCGGTCGACCATCTCTCGCAGCAGCCGCTCCAGTCCGGGAGCCCCGGTCGGCCTCTCGGCGGTCATCTGACAGTCACCAGCGGAGCAACGCGGGCCAGCGTACTCGGTCCCACCCCACGAACCTCGACCAGCTCGGAGACGTCCGCGAAGCGGCCGTTCTCGTTACGAAAGGCGATGATGCGTTCGGCGGTCACCGGGCCTATACCCGGAAGCGTCTGGAGTTCGGCAGCGGTTGCGCGGTTGAGGTCGACGGGCCTGGGGCCGGATGCCGGACCGGGCGTCTCCTCGCCCGCCGAGCCGGCCGTTCGACGCGTTGCTTCCGGCCCGGCCCGGCCGGCAAGGGGGCGCGTTCCCGAGAACGCCACCCGCAGATGGGGCCTGAGCCGCTCCACCGACCTGGCACCCAGTCCGGGTACGCGCGCCAGATCCTCCGGACCGGCGAACGGGCCGTTCTGCTCGCGATCGTTCACGATGCGCATCGCAATGGACGCGCCCACTCCGGGCAGCCGGTCCAGCTCCTCCTCCGACGCCACATTGGGGTCGATCGTCTCTCCTGCGGCCAACGGCCGGCTTCGCCGGGCCTTCGTCTCCACCGCGGAGTCGCCCGCCGCCAGCAGGCTGTCCGCGATCGATGGCCGATCCGCAAGCGGCGCCTCCGCCGGTGCAGGCGCGAAGACCAGAAACCGCACCAGAGCCGCCCCGGCCAGGAGCAGGGCCGCACGCAGCATGCTCTTCTTCTCTCCTTCCGTCACCTTGCCTCCCCGCGATGAAGTACCCGCCGGACACGTGCCCGGACCACACGGTCGCCCGCTCTCCGGGGCGTTTCCATAGCCGGATGGGACAATCGGCACCGACACCGCACGCAATCGGTGCGGCAGAGCTCACGCGTTCAGCTCCAGCAGCCCGTGGACTGCTAGGAGGGGCGGCGAAGCAGGTCGGACGTAAGCAGAAAGCGGCCGAAGACGTTGAGTTGGAACTGGGTCGATCCCGCGCGCTGGCCGACGAAGGAGCGACGATCCAGGTAACGCAACCGGATGCCCAGCTGGAAGTCGCGCACCGTCGAGTCGAGCGCCAGTGCGACGTCCCGCTCCAGCTGATCGATGAACGCCACACACGGACTGTCGGGATTCGGTATGCGGCACTCGACCTCGTCGCCGTACCTGAAGCTCAGGGTGACACGCATCGGAGCCCCCCTTTCCCGGAAGGCCTCCACCGGTGATCGCAGCAGGGCGGTCATCAGCAGGGAGTGCACGTCCGCCTCCCGCCTCGTGTCGCCGGTGGGATCCCGGCTGCTGCCGCGGTCCAGCCGGCCCTCGTAGCCCAGAGTCAGGCCGCGCGCGAAACCCAGCGTCAGCGCCAGGGGGATCTGGCGGTCCTCCCGGAAGCGGTCCTGCAACGTCCCTGCGCCGAATGACAGGCTGCGGGTCACCTTCCGGTATCCCGAACTCAATGAGACGCGCTCCACGACCACGGTCAGGAACCGCGGAATCTTGAGCTCACCGACCGTTGCGCGCACATCGGGCCAGACCCGTCTCAGATCTTCGCGGTCCGAGCGCGTATCGAGCGCTTCATTGAGGGCACGGTCGAACGACAGTCGGATCGACGTCGACCCGGGCAGCCTCAGCCCGCCCCGAACCGTAACGCGATCGCGCTCGCTGAGCGTCGAGGCCGTGTCGGCTCCGATGGCTAGAAAGTCGTCACGGCTACCCCACCCTAACTCATATATGGCACTAGGTCTTACGGGTTCTCGATTGAAACGTGACGTGAGACCGTTTGAGTATGTGAAGGAAAGGGGATCGAAGGCTCGGGCCAATCGCCGCTCACCGGTGTCTTCGCCTGATTCATCCGCCACCATGCGCCCGGGATCGACGGACAGGCTTGCGATCAGATTCCGCTGCCCGTCCACGTTCCGCAGCAGCACCAGAGCCGAGTCGGCACCCATGCCGCGATTCTCGATCAGGTCGGCATTGCGCTCGGAGAGGTAGATCGTGGTCACCTGGACATTCGTCCTGGCCCAATCCGTCAGCCTCGGCTGATACACCAGCCGGGTTCGGAGGTGGCGGTTCACCTCCCATCCAAGGTCGACACCGGCCATGTTTCGCCGCTCCGCGGCAAGCAGCCTCCGCCTACGGTCGTCGGTCGTCAGATCCTCAAGATCCAGCAGGTCCCTTCCGCTCAACAGGTCCGCCGACACGGCAAGCGACTCCACCGGACGAAACCCGATCCTCGCCGATGTGGTCACCAGTTCGCGAGGCGCGCGCGTGGCAGAGGCCAGGGAGTCGTCGGGACTTCGAATGATCCCGTCGAAGCGCAGGGTGCTGAGATCGCGGCTGAGCAGTTCGCCCGTTAACCCCAGGCTCTCGGGGGTCCAGCGAAGGCGGGCGCCGGCGATCCTCTCCTCGAGGAACGATGGCAGGATCGCGCGCAACGCAGCACCCAACGGGCCGGGGAAAAGCGGGAGTTCGCGGCGCGCCGGAGTTGCGGAGTAGCCGACGAAGGCGTCCAGGCCTGACCCGTCACTCTCCGTGGTAATGGTGCTCAGGGAAGTGCGCACCACCCCGGCGCGCACATCGAGCCCGTCCAGCAGCGCATCCCACGGACCGGCCCCTTCCCTGCTCCTGCGGCGCAGCGATATGTCCATCCGTGATCGGCTGAAACCGGGTTGGCGCAGCCCCTCCAGCCGGTCGGCACGGACATCGCTGCGTCCCAGGAAGATGGGAGCCTGCTCCTCCTGCTCGTGGGTGAACGAAAGCGGCGCCTCCAGACCCCAGGACTCCGGGGCGAAGCGCGCCAGCTGCATCGTGGCCTGCACGTCCAGGGTACGGTCGTTCTGGAAGGTCGGCGCGGCCTGGAGCTGGCGAAAATACCCGCCCCTTTGCCGGAAGGAGGCACGGGATTCCAGGAACTCGCCCCCGCGCACCTCGGCATCGATGGCAGACACAAGGCCGCCGTCCCGGATTCCGTTCGCGAGACGAAGCTCGTCGACCCACACATCCCCGGAGATCGGCACGCCGGACTGGTTCATCACACCCAGGCTGATCTCCCGTACCGAAGCGAGGTTGGGAGCGCGGCCCCTGTCCTGCAACACCACGGCGTAGGTGGAATCCGCCGACCACAACTGCAGCGGTGGATCCCCCGGCAATCTCGGCTCCAGGATGAGCCGCTCCTCGGCCTGGCGCCGCAGCGTGAGCCATTCGTCGAAGCGAATCACCAGCTCGGGCAGCCAGTCCTCCTCGGCGGCCGTTCCCGGTGAGTCGGCGGGGTCAAGACGCGTGCGGTACAGGTAGAAGTTGCCGTCGTCGGTCCCGAACTTGACGAAGAAATGGACGGGCAGCTGCAGTCCAAAGTCGCCTCTGGCGGCGACGGCCCACAGGCGGGCCTCCCGGTAGGACAGGAAGTCGCGAGGTCGCTGCGGGAACCGGTTGTACACCTCGACCCGGTCGCCGGGAAAAAGGTCGGAGAAGCTTACGGAAAGCGAGCGTTCATTGAATTCGACGCCCTGCCCTCCGAACGCGATGGTGGGGTCGTCCAGCTGTTCGATGACTCCGGGCGGAGACGTGTACGCGTCCCCCGCCGTGAGCTTCGATACGGGACCTACCTGGACGCTCCCGTGAACCGACGCGGTGTCGCCGCCCATCCCGGTCAGGACCCCCGTCAGAGAACGCTTGATCCAGGTCGATCCCACGATTCCCATACGGGCCAGAACGAAGGAATCACGGCGCTTGCCGGCCACGGTAACCCGGAGGTGGCGCACCGCCCGCAACTCCGCGTCGGTGATCGCTCCGCCCACGTCGACTCCGGCCGGATGACGCAGCGGAACCCGGTAGAGCCGGAACGCGGTGCCGGTCTCATCCCTGTCCCGGACCAGATAGGGCGAGGACCCGTCCAGCGAGACCACGAAGCGCCGATAGCGCTCCAGCGTGTCGAGGTTGCCGTCCTCGTCCAGGTCCTCCGTATCCGGCCGGCCGTTGCCCCGCGTGCAGTTCACGTTCGGATCACCCAGCCGATACACCCGTCCCCGCTCGGCAAAACAGTCCTCGACCCACACACCTCTCCCGTCGGCGAGCTTCCCCCACACTTCGCCCCGGCGGGGATCGGCTTCCTGGTCGAGGATGCCCTGTCCCCATGGCACATGTACGATCGGCTTCACACCGTTCACCGCACCAACCGTGTCGACGAAGAACGCGTCTTCGCTCACGATGCCGAGATCGAGCACGAGATGAAGGAAGTCACCGTCCCGGGCGTAGAATTCAATGAAGTCGCTCTTCGTCAGATCGGTGCCCGTGGGGCTCAGCACCGTCGTTATCGATGCCCATCCCCCGGGGCCCACCTCATCGCCGCTCTCGGGCTGGAAGCGCACGAACAGACCCGGTTCGCGGATCGCGCTTCCCGTGATCCTGATCTGCCGGTCGATGTCGGCGCTGGGGTTGAAGCCCTGGAAGACCCCCAGGCTGTCTCCGCCCGCGCCCTCGTCGATCCAGGTATGCTGCCAGGTCAGCGCGGCCACCGACTCCGGCGACAGGATCGGCGGCAGTGCGTCTTCCGCGCCATCGCGAACCGTCGGACGGCTGCCACGACGCCACTCCTGACTCTGCACGGACAGCGGCCGGGCGTTCACTCCGTCGTAGTCGTCCACGTACACGGCCCCCTGCGTGTTCGGATTCGGCAACGACGCCGCCGTCTCTCCCGAGAGGTGCACGGACGACTGCGACCCCGCATCGAGACCGGGAATCGCATTGAGCACGCGGGTCAGCATCGGTGCGTCCAGGTTCACGGTGGCGTTTATCCCCCCGAGCCCGACCGCCCCGGCCTCCACCCCGAGCTGGGGACGCCTTACCAGCTCGTCCTCGCTCTGGTACAGGCCCACCAGATTCACCGCCCCGTACCCGCCCAGATCGTAGCGCGCATTGACCCCGAAGACCGAAGTGGGTGCCACCTGGAAGAAGCTGCGCTGTTCCCAGGACACCTCCAGCACGCGACCCGGGTTCGCGGCCAGAAGCGCGTCCGGGTTCACCAGCGTCAGCTGTCCGACGTCGTAGTCGATCACGTAGTCGACGTCCCGCAAAAGGGGGCGCTCGCCCAGGGTCACGCGCTCCGTGTCCTCACGGATGCCGACGGCTCCCAGGGCGAAGGACGACAGCAACCCTTCACCCGTGACCTCGTAGGACAGGTTCAACCGGAACACCCCCCCGTTCTCGCGCTCGAACGGATCGGGATCCCGGTAGATGCGTTCGTTGCGGTTGGCTCCGAGAATCCGTCCGACCTCCGTCGAATCGATCGCCAGGCTTCGCAGCGGCGGCGGTCTCGCAAAAGGTTCGAGCGTGGGAAACACGATGAAGGTGCCGGACACGGGCGGCTGGTCCTCGAACGAGTCGAGCGCGGGCCGGTAGATCTGGGACTGGTCGAGGCGGTCCTTCGGCGATTCCTCGTCGAGTCCGAAAAGGCGCAGATACGTCAGATCGTCACCGTTCGGGCGGCGTGCGAACGTGCGGCCGGCGCTTTCTTCGCCGAGCGACACGGTCAGGTCGACCGACCCGGGATCGACGTCGCCGGAAGACGACACCCGATAGACCTGGTGCATCTCGGTGCGCCATGTGGGCCTGCCGGGCTGGTGCTGTGCCGAAGAAGCCTTCAGAAGCCGCAGCCGGGGCCGCCCGCCGGCACGATAGATGCGTTCGGGATTGTAGGTGCCGATCGTGTCCCCGGCCGCCGTTACGTACGTGACCGCAAGGATCTCGCCCGGACTGAGGGGCGACCGCAGCGCCAGCCACAACCCGCTGGGATGGACCACGTAGTCCTGACCCGGTTGCAGATACCGGAACCAGGCCGACTCGGCGATCGTGTCGGCTCCGAGCCCGGCGTGGGCATCGGCCTGTATGTAGCCCTCCACCTGCTGGCGCGCATAGAGATCGATTTCGGAGCGGTACAGCTGGATGGGGTCGCTCCCCGGCGCCACCTCCGGCGGAGCGTCGGCCGGCGTCAGGGCAAGTGCGTCCACATGAGGGAATTCCCGGAACCGCGCGGGGTCGAAGAGAAAGAAGAACTGCCCGTCCACGTAGTCGGCGTCGTCGATGACGAGCGTGTCGGTTCGGGAAAAGCCCCTGCCCGACCCTTCCAGGCGGAAGCGTCTCGAGGTCACCTCGCCGCTCTGTTGCGCCCACACCGACTGGATGTCCACGGGACCCGCCCTCAGTGCCGCCTGAAAACCGAAGTTGCCCGCGGGAACGCCTTCGCGCAGGAAACGCGACGGAGGAAGATCCAGCCGCACGTCGCCCACCTCGAACCGCTGGAGCACCTCGCCGGGAAGGCCCTGGTAGTGAATGTTCACCCGGTTCGCCCCCTGAAACTCGCGGGTCTGATCGTAGTCGACGTCGACGAGGATGCGATCGGTGATCGTACCGTCGGCGCTGGCGGCGAACTGGATGTCCGGATTGAGCTTCGGCAGCGTGGGAAGCTCGCAGGTCACCTGCACGGTTTCGTCGCAGGGACGGAACTGCGTCCAGTCGCCTCCGAACTGGCCGCTCCCGCGCAACGAGAAGCCCAGATCGGCGAATTCGTTCTGGAACCGAACGGAATCCATGACGCGCCCTCCGGGCAGCGAGCGCGGCAGGGGCGGCGGAATGTCCGTGTATCCGATGGTGCGCCCGAGCGTGCCCAGCCGCGCCAGCGGCTCCTGATCCCAGTCGGGCCGACCCGGCAGACGCAGCGAGACCGGTGCCCCGAGCGCGCCGAGGGGGAGCGGCGCGGGAGGGTCCAGGCCCCCGCCGAAGCGCGCGACCGGGACCCGTGCGAGGCCCAGCCTCACCGTGGGCGGCTCCGGGGCGGGCGGTGTCAGCAGGGATTGCAGGGGTTGCCGCAACTGCGGGATGATCCACAGGAGAGTATCCGCGCGAGGCGGCCCGCGGTCCTGCTGGGCGGCGGCTCCGCCAATGGGCGCCAGCAACAGCCCCATGGCCGCTGCAGAGGCCCAGCCGCGGCCTCTGCCGGCGCGGGCCGGCGGCGCCCGACGGGCATTTCCTGGCCACCCGCGCGGCTCGCGCGCGCGTCGCCGGGAATCCTCGCCCGATCGGTTACATTTCATGGTTCAGGCCGCTGTCACCCGCGGATCGCCGGCGAGCGGAACAACCCACCGGAGGTCTACGGGCGTCCAAGGGGCGCCCATCGAAGGAAGCGGCTTCAAAGTTCGAGTCCAGCCGACCATGACAATTCTGACGCGCTACCTGATTCGCTCACACCTGGTTCCGCTCCTGTTCACCTTCAGCCTTGTGACGGGCCTGCTGTATCTGAACACGGTGACCCGGTTGCTGGAGGACCTGGTCGGAAAGGGGCTGCCGACCGAGATCATCCTCGAGGCCCTCATCCTGTCGTTCCCGCACACGCTGGCCCTGAGCCTGCCCATAGCCGTCCTCCCGGCAGTTCTGTATACGTTCAGCGAGTTGGCGTCCGCCAGCGAAATCGTCGCGATGTCCGCCAGTGGCGTGCGGCCTCGCAAGCTGTTCATTCCGGTGCTTCTCCTCGGTACGCTCCTGGCCGGCATCACCTACACATTCAACGACTTCGTGCTGCCGGAGGCGAACCATCGGCTCAAGAACCTCCGCAATTCCATCCGCCAGAAGAGTCCCACCTTCCAACTCCGCGAGCGCGTGGTCAACCTCATCGAAGGGGAGAATGGGCTGGGTCCCTACTTTCTGAGGGTGGACGAGATCGACCCCGTGTCGGCCGAACTCACCGACGTCGTCATCTATGATATGAGCCAGCAGGGGATCCGGCGCACAACCTACGCCACGCGCGGCAAGATGGATCTCAACAGCACGTTCACGGATCTTCACCTGCGGCTCCACGATGGCCAGGTGTACGAGGTGGGCAACAGGGAGATCGGAGCCTTCCAGCGGACGGGCTTCGAGGAACAGTTGTACGTGCTGCGTGGCGTCGGGGATGTATTCCAGGACATGGGCGGCGACCAGCGCACCGACCGCGAGATGTCCATTGCACTCCTGCGCGATTCCGCCCAGGCCAAGCGCCTGGCGCTGGATTCGATCCGGCAGGACTCGCGCAGGCACTCGATACGGGCCGTGGAGCGAGCCCTGGGAACGGGTCCGGCCGCCGACTCCGCCCGGGGCGACAGCTTCGTCCTCGCCAAGTCGCTGCAGGGAGGCCAGGGCAGCATGATCCCCTCCGACAACCTCTCGCGAACGGTTGCGCTGACCGCGCGCACGCACACGGCCCGCACGACCGCGCTGCGCAAGCGGGCAAGCCAATACGGCGTAGAGATCCACAAGAAACTGGTCATCGCCAGCGCGTGCATCATCTTCGTCCTGATCGGCATGCCCGTCGGCATCCGCTTCCCGCGCGGCGGGATCAGCATGGTGATCGTCGTGTCCGCCACGGTCATCGGCATCTACCAATACGGGTTGACGACGGGCGAGGACTGGGCGGACCGGGACCTTGCCGCGCCTTTCTGGACCATGTGGGCCCCCAACCTGGTCTTCCTGGCGATCGGCGCGCTCATGGTCTCCCGCATGGGCAAATGGATCGCGTCTTCCCGCGACAGCGGCTGGCGTGACCTGTGGCTGTCCGCGAGGCGGTCGGTCCGGACCGTGTTCCGGCGTCGAAGAGAGCCCGCCTGATGCGCATCCTGGACCGCATGGTGGCCCTGACGTTCATGTGGCTCTTCGCCGTATTCGCCCTGAGCGTCCCCATCCTCTTCGTCCTGGGCGACCTCTCCGAGCAGCAGGGACGGTTCCTGGACCGCGGACTGACGGTCGTGGACATCGCGCACGGCTATCTGTACATGTATCCCCACTTCATGCTCTGGTCGGCGCCGGTCGCCGCGCTCATCGCCGCCGTGTTCACGGTGCATTCCATGACGGTCCACCGCGAGATCCAGGCGGCGAAGGCCGGGGGCATCTCCTTTCATCGGCTGATCGCCCCGATCTGGCCGGTAGGCGCGGTTCTGACGGGTGCGGCCTTCTTCCTGGGCGCGATCGTTCCCGGATCGAACCGCCGGGCCGCGGAGATCTTCGGGGAACGCGAACTGCGCAGGGAGTGGCGCCACGACTTCGTCTACCAGACCGAGTCCAACGAGACGCTGAGCATCCAACAGCTGTTCACCACGACGAACTCGATGGACGGGGTCCTCGTCGAGAGCATCGACGCCGACGGCTCTCTGCGGCACGTCTGGGCGGATCAGGCATACTTCGCCGAGGACAGCTGGACCCTGCACCAGGGTTACCTGCGCGTGATCCATCCCGAGGGCCGGGAGACGTCCTACTCGTTCGACCGGTACAGGCCCATGGGACTTACGGTGTCCCCGGAGGAGCTGCTCGACGATCCCCCCGACGAAGAGGAGATGAGCTACGGGGAACTCGGGCGAAGAGCCGCGGCGGTGCACCGCTCGGGGGGCGACCCTGGCGAGCTCCTTGTGAAAAAGGAACAGAAGCTCGCGATTCCGGCGGCCCTGCTGGTCATCATCATCTTCGGCGCCCCCCTTGCGACCACCGTGGAAAAGGGCGGGCCAGCCGTCGGCGTTGGCGTCTCGCTCGGCTCCACGCTCCTGTACATTCTGCTGATGAGGCTCTTCGGAGCCATCGGGGCTACAGGGGGACTGTCTCCGCTCTGGGCGGCCTGGTCACCCAACATCCTCTTTCTGTCCGTCGGGATCATTCTGCTGATTCGCGTGCGCACGTAGCCGCCCGTGGCTCCGTGAGCCGCCCGGCCGGCCGCGCCTCAACCAGACCGGACTGCCGTTCCCGGCAACGCCCCGGCCAGAAAGGCCTTCGTCAGTTCTCCGGTGCACACTTCCTCGACGGGACCGCGCAGGCGCACCGACCAGTCCGCACCAAGTTCCACGTCCATGTTTCCACCCTCCATCACGACGATCGTCCGCCCGCCGGGTACGAGCCCGAACTTCACCGCCGCCGCGACCGCCGCGCACGCCGAGGTCCCGGACGCGGACGTCGCCCCCACACCGCGCTCCCAGATCCGGATCGCTATCCTCCCGCCGGGGGCCAACTCGGCAAACTGGACGTTGGTGCCACGGGGAAACGCCGGATGCACGGCGATCAGCGGCCCGTAGTGCTCGACCTCGCGCCGGCTCCACCCCTCACGCATTGCAACCGCGTGGGGATTGCCGACGGATACCGGCATCACCTTGACAACCGCGTCTCCACCGTCGGGTGCGGACAGCCGCAGCGTGACCGTGCCTCCGTCCTTCAATCGCCCGGAGGCCAGGAAGGGGGGGCCGTCGGGGAACTCCACCCGGCCCAGGTCCGCGCTAACGTCCCACACGCCCTCCCCATCGGGACCCGACACCTCCAGCCACACCTCGTCTCCGGCGACCTCCACCGGAAACCTGTCGCCGCCCCGTCCCACGCGTGTCAGATACACCCCCGCGATGCGGAGCCCATTACCGCTGCGCTCGAATTCCCGTCCGTCGGGATTGAACATGCGCAACGTCGCCGGCGAACCCGCCCGCGCACTCTCCACCACCACAAGACCATCGCCTCCGGGACCGCGGTGGCGGTGACAGATCCGCCGGATCAGAAACGGCGTGAGCAACGGGCCGCCCCCCTGTTCAAAGACCAGGTAGTCGTTCCCGTGGCCGTGCGCCTTGAAGAAGCGCGGCAGGACGCGAATGGACTCATGCAACTTTTCGCAGTCTCCTCTCGTCAAGCACCGTGACCAGCGGTTCGGATGCTGAACGGCACCGGGCCGAAGGCACTAAACGCAAGAGCATTCGAGCTGGGCCCGGGAGGGGTCGGCACGGGGGAGGGGATAAAATGGGACTGTGTGGCGTGGTGGAGAAGGGTGTGCGGGGGTGCTGGGGTGCGGCGGCGGTTGTGGCGGCGGCGTCGGTGGCGGCACCGGCGGCCCTCCCGGGCCAGAGTATCGAGAGCGGCGCGTCGGAATCGGGGACCGGAGGGCGTGCGACCCCGCCCGCGCTTCAGGCCCAACGCATCACCGGCCCGGCACCGGTGATCGACGGATTGCTCGACGAGGCGGACTGGGGGACGGCGATGGTCGCCGGGGATTTCGTGGTCTTCGAGCCCAATGAAGGCATGCCGCCATCGCAGAATACCGAAGCCCGGGTGCTCTACGGCGCCGAGGCCATCTACGTGGGAATCCGCGCTTTCGACGCCGCGCCGGATTCGATCGTCACGCGCCTGGCACGGCGCGACGAGCGACCCCATTCGGACTGGGTGGACGTGGTGATCGACAGCTACCACGACAAGCGGACGGCGTTCCGCTTTGGCGTCAATCCGGCCGGCGTGAAGAACGATTCCTACATGTTCGACGACACCAACGAGGACGACTCCTGGGATGCCGTTTGGGACGTGGCCACACGGACCGACGACAAGGGGTGGACAGCCGAGTTCCGCATCCCCTATTCGCAGCTGCGCTTCGATGGTGCGGCGCAGCAGACCTGGGGGATCAACTTCGCCCGCTTCATCGCCAGGCACCTGGAGCGCAGTCTGTGGGCACCGATCTCGCGCGGCGACGGAGCGCTCGTCTCGCGGTTCGGCGAGCTCGTGGGCCTGCGCGACCTCTCGCCCCCGACCCGGCTCGAGGTCCTGCCCTACTCGCTGGTGCGAATGGAGAGTGCTCCAGGCAGCGCCGCCGACCCCTTCCACGATCCTTCCGACTTCTCGTCGACCGCGGGTGCCGACGTCAAGTACGGCCTCACCACCGACCTCACCCTGGACGTCACCATCAACCCCGACTTCGGACAGGTGGAGGCCGATCCGGCGCAGGTCAACCTGACGGCGTTCGAGACCTTCTTTCCGGAGCGCCGTCCGTTCTTCCTGGAGGGCTCCGGCATCTTCTCCTTCCGGTTCTCCGAGGGAGACGGGGACATGGCCAGCGAGGGCCTCTTCTACTCCCGGCGCATCGGCCGGCCACCGCAGGGGCGTGTTCATTCGGCCGGCTACTTCGACGCCCCCGACAGGACGCGCATCCTCGGAGCGATGAAGCTGTCGGGCAAGACCCGTTCCGGTTGGTCGCTCGGGGTTCTGCACGCGCTCACCGGACAGGAGGAGGCGCTTCTCGCCGCCGACGGCGGCGCAACCAGCGACCAGGTGGTCGAGCCGCGCGCCCAGTACGGCATGGCCAGGGTGAGCAGGGACTTCCGCGAGGGCAAGAGCGCCGTGGGAATGATCTCCACGTGGACGCGCCGCGACCCGGCCGGCGCCGGCGCGCTCAATCTCCACTCCGGCGCCTACACGGGAGGGATCGACGCCCGCCACCGCTTCGGCAACGATCGGTTCATCGTCTCCGGGTACCTGCTCGGGTCCACCGTCCGGGGCTCGGCGGCGGCGATCGCACGTACGCAGCGCTCCCCGGCCCGCTATTTCCAGCGCCCCGACGCGGCACACGTCGAGTACGACCCGACGCGCACCTCACTGGGCGGCTGGGCGGGTTCGGCAACCCTGGCCAAGATCTCCGGGGGCTATTGGCGCTTCGCGACCGGAGCCATGGCTCGCTCGCCCGGCTTCGACTCCAACGATCTCGGCTTCATGCGGGAAGGGGACTTCGTGGCGCCGTTCGTGTGGGTCGGATACCAGCACTTCCGGCCGACCGAACACTTCCAGCGCTGGAACCTCAACTTCAATGCGTGGACACCATACAGCTTCGGCGGAGAGGCCTATTCCAGGGGCGCGAACACCAACGCCAGCTTTACCCTCAACAACTTCTGGGGCGGCTACTTCGGCGTCATGAGGCAATCGGAGGGTCTTTCGAACACAATGTTGCGCGGGGGACCGATGCTGCTGCGCGACCACTCCTGGGGAGGCTGGTACGGGTTCTGGTCGGATTCCCGCAAGCAATTGCAATTCGAAGCCGGCAACAACTGGCAGGTCCGTCCGGAGAGTGGATCCTGGTCCTACGGGGCCGACGCCAACCTGCGCTGGCGCCCGTCGCCGCGCGCGACCATAAGCGCGGGTCCGTTCGTCAACTGGAGGAAGGAAGACCTGCAGTGGGTCGGGCGTTTCGGTGCGGAGGTCCCCAACTACATCTTCGCCGAGCTGTCGCAGACGACCGCCGGCATCACCGCCCGGGCCGACTGGACCTTCTCGCCCAACCTGTCGCTGCAGGTTTATGCACAGCCCTTCGTGTCGGCCGCCGACTACAAGAGGTTCAAGCGCATCACGGACTCGCGCGCGCCGGCCTATGCGGATCGCTTCGCCAATATGGGGACGGCGGACGGGGGCGACGGAACCCTCCTGGCCGACATCGACGGCGATGGCGCGGCCGAGTCCCTCCGCAACCCCGATTTCAACTTCAAGCAGTTCCGCTCGAACGTCGTGCTCCGCTGGGAGTATCAGCCCGGGTCCGCGCTCTTCCTGGTCTGGTCGCAAGGGAGGAACCACTTCGCCCAGACCGGCGATTTCTCCTTCCGTGACGACCTGGGCACCCTTCTCGGCGAGCCCGGTCAGGACGTGCTCATGCTCAAGCTGAGCTACTGGCTGGGATAGTCGGCGGGGACACCGCCGCGCCGCTCCGGCGGCCGGCGGCGAGGAGGCCGGAGTGGGTGCGTGTGGGCGCCCGCTTCGGCCTCCGCCCGCTTACGGGACCTCCGTTGTGCCGGAGGGGCCCACATGGCATCTTCCGGTGGAATCGACCCCTTTTGTCCAACAGCCGCGAGGACCGCCACGCCCCCCCCGCCCCGCTTCGTCGCGGTCGTCAAGGACGACTGCGAGACCTGCCATCTCGTCGCCCCGGTGCTCGCACGGATCGCCGCGGCGGGCCACCCGCTCGACGTGTATTGGCAGGACGACGACGCTTTCCTCCCCAGCTCCGTGGCCACGGTGGACGACCGGGATCTGGAACATTCGTTCCGCCTGGATGTCGCGACCGTCCCCACGCTGATACGGCTGGAGCGTCAACAGGAGACGGGACGGACGGAGGGATGGAACGCGGTCGACTGGCGCGCCTTGACCGGCCTGGACCGGCTCGGCGAGCAACTTCCCGCTCATCGGCCCGGCTGCGGCTCCCGCTCGGTGGAACCGGGCGTCCCGGAGGCGCTTCGGGCACGCTACGGAGAGACCGGGATCCGGGCACGCGAGATCGTTCTCGGCGACATGGTCGACCCCGCCGAGGCGTGCTTCGACCGCGGCTGGACCGACGGGCTCCCCGTCGTGCCCCCAACCCCCGAACGCATCCTGCGCATGCTCGCGGGGACGAGACGGGATCCGCACGAGGTCGTCGGCCGCATTCCGCCGGACATGGCCCCGTGCACCGTGGAAAAGGTGGCGATCAACGCGGTCATGGCCGGCTGCAGACCCGAGTACCTCCCGGTCGTCCTGACCGCTCTCGAGGCCGCGCTGGATCCCCGGTTCACGCTGCACGGGGTTATCTGCAGCACCTGCTTCTCCGGTCCGGTCGTCATCGTCAACGGCCCGGTCGCGAAGCGCCTGGGCATGAACTCGGGCATGAACGCCCTCGGCCAGGGCAACCGTGCCAACGCGACGATCGGCCGCGCGCTCAACCTCGTGGTTCGCAACGTCGGTGGCGGCCGGCCGGGCGAGATCGATCGCGCCGCGCTGGGGACGCCCGGCAAGTACACGTTCTGCTTCGCCGAGGACGAGTCGGATGACGGCTGGACTCCCCTTGCCGAGGCGCGGGGCATCGCTTCCGGGTCGAGCGCGGTCACCGTGTTCGCCGGAGACGGTGTTCAGGGCGTGTGGGATCAGAAGGCGCGCACACCCGCTGAACTGACGCGTTCCCTCGCCATGGCGCTGAGCGCCGCGGGACACCCGAAGCTGTGCGAATGGGTGCAGGCGATCCTCGTGCTGTCCCCCGAACACCACGCCATCTACAGCGGGGCCGGCTGGGACCGCGACCGGATCACGGCGGGTCTCCACGAGGCCCTGTGGCGTCCCGGGGCCGAGGTCGTGGCCGGGGCGGGCGGCGTCGCCGAGGGAATGCCGCGCTCACGCCGAGGCGAACGAGTGCCCAAGTTTCACCCGGACGGCCTCCTGCTGGTCCGCGCGGGCGGGCCCGCCGGATTGATGTCCGCCATTCTGTCGGGCTGGCCGGGAGGACGCGACTACGAGGAATCCCAACCCATCACGCGAGAGATCAGCGAATGAACAACCCCGAAATCCGTCTGCACGACCCCACGTCCGAATCCACTCCGGCGGTCCGTCCCCGCCGCCCTCCCCCAGCCTCGCTGGCCGGCAGAACCGTGGCACTGTTCGACATCGGCAAGACCCGCTCGGACGAATTCCTGGACTACCTCGAGGCGCGGTTCCGTGCGCGGGATATCGCCACCGGGCGCTTCGCCAAGCCGACCAATGCCAAGCCCGCGGCCACGCCGACTCTCGACGCGATCGCGGCGGGCGCGGACGCGGTGGTCGTGGCGCTCGCCGACTGAGGGTCCTGCGTATCATGCGGTCTGCATGACATCAGGATGCTCGATGATCGCGGTGTTCCCGGTCTCCTCGTGGCCACGACCGCCTTCGAGGACGCGGCGGCGCATCAGGCGCGCTCTCTCGGCTTCAATCCCGCTATCGCGTGGGTGCCCCACCCGGTACAGAACCGGAGCCCGGACGAGTTGGAAGCGCTGGCGGCCATGGCGATGGAGTCCGTGTTGCGGCAACTGACTTCGGACGGCGCGGACGGCCCCTGACCCCGGGCGCAGGTCCTCGACCCGAGCGACGCCTTTGACCCCCGCACGAGCCCCTGACCGGCGCGCGACCCTACGGAGTTACCCCGGAGTCGTCGTCAACAGGAGTACCACGAGCACGACCAGCGTGAGCGGAGTGCCCAGCCGCGCATAGTCCCCGAAATGATACCCCCCCGGGCCGTAGACCATCAGGTTGGTCTGGTAGGCCACCGGCGTCATGAAGGACGCTGAAGCGGAAAGCGCGACGGCGACCGCCGCGGCGCGCGCGTCGATTCCGAAGTCGGAAGCCGTCGAGAGCGCGATGGGCAGCACGAGCGCGGCCGCCGCGTTATTGGTGATGAAGGAGCTGAGCACAACGGTGCTGATCACGATGCCGGCCATGGCCCCCTGGGGTCCGAAGCGCCCCAGCACATCGTTGACAAGCTGGGCGGCCGACTGACCCAGGCCTGAGCTCTCGACGGCGGCGGCAAGGCCGAACGCGGTCCCGATGACGATGATGACCTCGAAGTCGATCGAGTCCTTGGCCTCGTTCGTGGTCAGGATGCCGGAGCCGATCAGGATAAGCGCGCCAATCAGGGACAGGTGCAGGATGGGCAGAACACCCAGGCCGGCGCCGAGCACAATGACCGCGGCAACACCCGCCACGACCGCCGCCTTTCCCGTCGGCTCCGGGGCCGTGTCCCCAAGGCGGGGCACGAGCAGAAAGTCGTTTCGGTGGCGCCAGCGATCGCCGAAGCCCCGGTCGGAGATGAGCAACAGCGTGTCGCCGGCCCGCAGAGGTTCCCGCGCCAGGTGGCCCCGGATCGGCTCTCCCGCGCGGTGGATCGCCACCACCGTGCCCTGATAGCGGGCCAGGAACTGGATGTCCACGAGCGAGCGGCCCACCAGCGGCGACCCGGGCGCGATCACCGCCTCGAAGTACGCGTGGCGAGGACTGCCCACCTCGTGAGGCAGGTGCGGCTGCTGAGCCGACGCAAGACCGGAGACGTCGTGCATTTCCAGAACCGTGTCCATCCCACCCACCAGCGTGAGGAAATCGCCCCCGCCGAGCACGGTCCGCCCCGAGATTTGCGCCGCACCTTCGCCGTCGCGCTCGAAGTACACGATGACCGCACCCTCTGGGAATAGCGCCCGGGCCTCGCTGACCGGCAATCCATCGATGGGGCCGCCGGGCTCCACAACCATGCGGATCGAGAAGCTCCGGCCCCCGGACCGCACCTCCTGGCGCGGCGGCAGCCGCGTCGGCAGAAGCCTGGGCGAGAGCACGATGGTGATCACGAGGCCGATCAGCGCCATCGGCAGGGCGAGCCGCGTCAACTCGAACATCGAGAAGGGCTCGTGGCCCTCCGCCTGCAGAAGACCCGAGACCACGATGTTGGTTGAAGTGCCGATCAGCGTAGTCATGCCACCCAGGATGGCGGCGAACGAGAGCGGCATGAGGTAGCGCGACGCCGAGTCTCCGCGCCGGTCGGCCCACTCCGCCACCTGCGGGGCCAGCATGGCGATGATCGGCGTGTTGTTCAGGAATGCGGACGAGGCGGCCACCGGAACCGTGAGGCGGGCGAGCGACCTGCGCAGACCTCGGGCCCTGCCCAGCGTCGCACGCACGAGGGGCTGCAGGGCACCGCTCTTTTCCACCGCCCGGGCCAGGATGTAGAGCGCGGCGACGGTGATGGGCGCCGGATTCGAGAACCCCTGGAACGCCTGTCCCGGAGTCACGACATCCGCCACCATCAGGATCACGACCGCGGCCCCGAAGGTAACCGCGGGCGACACCAGTTCGCGGGCGAGCACAACCACGGCCACCGAAATGACCGCGAGCGTAAACCACCCTTCGGCGCTCATGGACCGGTACTCCCGGTGTGTCCGGTGCGCCTCCGGCCGGACCCGCGAAAGCCCCGACTCACGCTATCGACCGCCCGGGTCAGCCGCGATCGTACGCCAGGACCAGCGGCTCGCTCGGACCGCTGGCCACAATGGTGCGGGTCATGATCAGCCGATCCCCGATCACTTCGAGTTGCTCGCGAACCCGGCCTCCACCCACGACGTGATGATCGAGACTCAGGATCGGGCCCTCCCAGGACACCTTCGTCCGGATCCGGTGTTCGCCCTCGCGCATTTCGACTTCGGTACCGTCCATCGGTACCGTGATGGTCGTGCCGGGTATCGGCGTGTACCCCAGTTCGACCTCGCTTGCGCGGAGCAACAGCGTCTCCGGCCGCCTGCGCAGCACTTCGATGGTCGCACGCATGTCCGAGACCGACATGCGGCGCGACTCGACCATCCGGCGGTAGCGGCGCATCGTGCGGCTCTCGTTGCGGGCGATGTCCGCCACCGGCGCTTCGTCGGCCACGCCCTCCAGCTGATTGGGGATCTGGGCCGTACTGCTGGATACGTCCAACTCCCAGCGCCCCGAATAGGCCGAAAAAAGCGCCTGCGCCTGCGCTCCGGCGACGGGCGGTCCGCCACCGCCGGAGGCGCACCCCCACGCGCCCGCCGAGAGCACTGTAGTCGCAAGAAGACTGCGGGCTCGGAGATTCATCGCAGGATCCTCGTGCCTGATTGGGTCGTTGCGCGTGATCCCGTTTGCGAGCCGCACCCGGGCACCGCCATCCGTGCCGCTAGTATAGCGACGGCAATTCCCAATGCAAGACGCGAGACCGCGTCCGACTTGCTAGCCGAAGAAGAGGCCGAGCACGAGGTTGGCAAGTGCGAGCGTCACCGACCCGACCAGCGCCGCGCGGAAGTTCCTGACTTCCATCCCCCGGATCACGGAGCCCGTAACCATGAGCGCGACGGCGTTGAGCACCAGCAGCGCCGGGATCATGAAGATGCCGAGCGAAGGCATGAAGGCGCCGGCAATCCAGACCAGCACGAAGTTGACGAGCCCGAGCACCAGCGTTCCGAACAGCGCCGCCCTGGCGTCGCGGACGCTGATCCCGTCGACCATCCGGCCCACCAGGAACAGGGCGGCGGCGTTGGCCAGCATATGGATCACGAATCCCAGCATTTTCTTCCTCCGGTGTGGTCCTGTCCGTCTCGTGTTGCGTACCTGCCCATCACTCCAACTCTACGTGCCACGGCGCGGTAAGGTTCACCGATCCCCCGGTTCGCCTCCGGGCCGAGATTGGGCGGCCCGCTGCAGAAGCGACTGTGCTTCGTGAATCCGGCCGCCGTGAATCACCATCCGAAGATCCCGCAACGCGCGTATGTCGCGTGTGGGGTCCTCTCCGATCACGATCAGGTCGGCGAGGGCGCCGGGCGCGACGACACCGAGGCGGCCGCCAAGGCCCAGGGCCTCCCCCGACACCGAGGTCGTCGCCCTGAGAACGTCGATGCTGCGCATGTCTCCGTAGCGCACCAGGGCCTCCATCTCGGCGAGGAGGCTGATTCCCGGCGGATTGATCGGGGCATCCGTGCCCATGACGACCCGGCCGCCCGCCTCGACCACGCGGCGAGGAAGCGACGCCATGTCCCGAACCGGGCGCCGCGCCGCTTCCAGGTCCGCGGGCCGGCGCGCCCGTTGCGGGGCCCGCGGGAAGAAGGCCTCTACCCGCGCATCGTCGAACAGGGAGGGGTCCTCCGCTACAAGGAGGCCGTAGGCACCGTAGATCCCGACGGTGGGCGTGATCGCCATGCCGGAGGCCGCGAGGAGCGAGACCACGTCGCCGTAGCTGCGCGACAGCTCCGAGACCTTCGTCGAGTAGCCGCGCCGGCTCGTGCCCCGCACATGTTCCACCCCGTCCGCGCCGAACGCCACAGCGGGATACAGCTCGTGGGAGGTGACCGGGACCCCGAACGCATGAGCCTCCTCTACGGCGCGCTTCTGGACGGGATCCGACAGGCGCACGTACGTCTTGACGAGGTCGTAACCCAGGGCGGCCGCCCGCGCCATTTCGAGTTCCAGCTGCGCCGGGGCGCCCAGCGCGGGAGCGCCGGGATAGTAGATGCGGCTGCCGTCAACCGTCCCTCCCGTGCCGAACCACCTCGGGGCAATGCGCCGGCCCGACTCACCCGCCTCCTTCGCCTCGGTCATCTCCCAGGGATCGCACGCGGGGCAGCGCACCGAGGTCACGCCATAGGACAGCCAGAGCCGCCCCACCTGCTCGCCCGACGCGAGACCGCCGTGGGCGTGCATCTCGATCAGGCCCGGCATCACGACCTCGTCGCCGGCGTCGATCATCCGGGCCGCGTCACGCGTGGGGTCGCGGTCCGCGACCTCGACAATGCGCCCTCCCTCGATGAGGATGTCAACGTCCCGCCGCAGCGCCTCCGAGCGTCCGTCCCACATCGCCCCCGCCCGGATCAGCAAGGACTCCGGCGGCGCGGGACGCGACCACGTCAGGGAGAGCGAAATGTCCTCGATGCGCCCGTCGAGCACGTCGACGCGCCGCAGACGGTCCGTGCCCAGGTAGACGATGGACCGCGAGTCACCCGTCCAGGTGGGATCGTCGGTCGTTTCGTTGGTGAGCCGTCGTGGCGTTGAGGTGGCGGGGTCGCCGTCCGCCTCGGTGGGGACGACCCATAGCACGCCGCTGGCAACGTAGGCCAGCCACCTGCCGTCGGGGGACCGGACCGGGCCGTCGGTGCCGCGCGTGCCGATCGAGGTATGGGCCGGCAGTTCCAGGAAGCGCTCGTGTTCCTGTAGGAGCGGGGCTGTAGCGGACCCCTGACCATGGTCATGTCCGCTCCACGCCGGACCCTGCCATGGCCTGGGCGGCGCGGGGAGACCGCCGTCCGCAGCCTGCACGGGTTCGACCGGGAGCACAACGGCGCGGTTCACACCCTCGCGGAACCGGTCCGCGTACGGCTGGTGGACCGATGTGACGATGGACCTTCCGTCCGGGGACCACGAGGGCCGGCCCGCGCCGTTCAGCCCGGACCTGACCGTACGCACCGACCCCGTGGCCAGCTCCACTACGCTGATCCCCACCTGGTAGCCGGCACCCACGAACGCGAGACGGTTGCCGTCGGGTGCCCACGCAGCCATGGTCGCGCCCACTCCCTCGGTGACGCGGACGGTGCTGCCGTCGGACATGCGCCGGATGTACAGATCGGTTTCTCCGTCACGGTCCGACGAGAAGGCAAGCCGCGAACCGTCCGGCGACCATGCCGGATCGGTCTCGATCCAGGGATCGTCGGTCAGTTGTTCCGTACCGCCGCCGATGCTGTGCACCCACAGGTCGCCGCGCGCCGAGAACACGATGCGGCGGCCGTCGGGTGACACGGCGGGCGACACGATGCCGCGGACCGGGAAGGTGCCCGGTCCGAGGAGGTCGCGCGGGCGCCGCTGATATGGCGTGCGATCCAGCGTCACAGTGCCCGTGAAGCGAATGTTCGCGAGGCCGCTGCCGTCGTATCCGCGGCGGCGGACGAGACCGTCCGCGGTGTACACGAAGCCGTCGGGAGCGGCCGCGATGCGGAACGGAAAGACGTCTTCATCGTCGCCCGTGAGGACCCGCGGCTCGATCCCGCCGCCGCCCCCGCCACCATCGTCCACGCCGTCCGCGGCGACCACCCGCAGCACCGACCGACCCCCGCCGATCTCGTTGTAGATCACCACCTCTCCACTGGCGTCCCATCCCGGTGCGTTCACCTGCCCGCCATCGGTGCCGGCCACGCGGCGCGCCGGGCCCGCGTCACCACCCAGCCCCGCCAGCACCCATATCCCGGCCGCGTCCCCGCTCCCCGCCGCCGCGAACGCCAGGCGGCGGCCGTCCGGCGAGAAGGCCGGTCCATACTCGCTTCCCGGCGCCTCGGTCACCCTGGTCACGGCCCCGCCGTCCACCGCGAGCGTCCAGATGTCGTAACTGCCCATCCGGTCCGAACTGAACGCGATCCTGTCCCCGTCCGGCGACCAGTGCGGCTCGCGGTGGTCGTACGGACCGCGCGTGTGCTGGCGCAGCCCGGAACCGTCCGGGGCGACGCTCCACACGTGATAGTTGCCGTCCCAGTACGCCTGAAACGCGATGCGCGTTCCGTCCGGCGCCCAGGACGGCTGGCGGGCGTCGCCCACCGGGTCGGTGATCGGTACGGCACGGCCGCCCGTCACCGGCATCACCCAGATCCGGCCCACCAGATCGAAGGCGATGACGGTGCCGTCGGGTGACAGCGCGGCCGCGATGTTCGTGCCCTCGGTCAGCGTGACCTCGATCGGCTGCCGGGCCGGCTCCTGGGCTTGCACCCCGCCAAAGGCCCGGGAACGGGCATCCACCGCGGCGGCGGGCGCAATGGCCCCCACCACCACCGCCGCAAGCGCGAGCGGCGCGAACCGCCCGCCCCCACGCGAGTCTCCCGGGCGCACGGCCCCTACCTGCCCTCGATCCACGCCACCAGAGCGTCCTGCGGCACGATCAGCACATGGCCCTGCGCCGGCAGCACCTCGTGCGTAACCTCTGCACCCGCCGCCTCCAGGAGGTCGGCCGTCGCCTGCGACCGGTCGACCCAGTTGGCGTCTTCCTCTCCAACCATCATCCACACGGGAAGGCCGGCGAACGGCGCCAACGAGGCACCGCCCTCGTAGCGCCCCGGCATGGCGATGATCCCGCCCACCCGGTCGGGCACCGTGAGAGCCGCGTGAAAGACGCCGATGCCGCCGGCCGAGGCCCCAGTCATCACGATGTCGTTCGCCGCCCCCACGAAGTTCGCGTCGATCCACTCCAGCACGGCGTCCATCACGTACTCGCCGCCGTCCGACATGCCCGGACCATACACCTCGACGCCGACGACCGCATACCCCGCCGCCGGCGCCGCAACGTCCCAGTAGGAGTCGATCAGGCTGAGCAGCAGGTCCGAGTCGCCCCTGCCCCACGGGAACGCCAGCACCACACCCCTGGCCGCGGCCGAGGGGCGGATGACCGCGATGTTGACCGGCTCCTGCAGCGCCGTCGTGAGCGCAACCCACTCCAGCGTCGCGGGCGCCTGGGGCCGCACCGGATCGTCGGCGCCGCACGCGAGTAGGAGCATGGCGGCCCACGCCGCAGCGCGCGCCGCACGTACCCCGCTCCCACCATTCCCTCTTCCGGCCATTGCGCTTACGGAATCAGGTTCCGCCTGCCCGTATTCCTGACGATGAAGAGGCCGTCACCCGTGCTGGTCATGACCACCACGCCGCTCGCGAAATAGGGGTAGTTGCTCCACGACGCCCCGCCGTACGGCGAGTTGTCGAAGTACGCGATCTCGACCGGGTCGGTGCGGTCGGTGATGTCGAGGATCCTCAGCCCCGCGCCGTAGTTCGACTGGTACATCAGATTGTCGCGGATGTAGAGGTTGTGATCGGTGTCGGGTGTCGACGCGATGTACTCGGCCGCGAGGATCGGCTCGTCGAGGTCCTCGACGTCCCAGATCAGCGTGCGGGTGCCCTCGACCAGCCCCTGCGGCTCGTCGCCCTCGTCGTTCATGTAGAAGAAGCGGTGGTCATCGGTCAGCCATCCCTGGTGCGCGTAGGCGACCGCGGGGTAACTCGCCATGGAAACCATGACGGGATTGTCCTTGTCCGTCACGTCGCTGATGCTGAGCGCCGTCTCGTTGGAGCCCAGGCAGATTTCGCGGCCCTGGTAGTCCTCGTCGGGACCGTCGTAGATCACGCACTGCGCGTCGTGGGAGTAGCCCGTGCCGCGACGTCCCGTCTGGCCGTCGAAGAAGCACCCGGCGAACGCGGGCTCCGAAGGCTCGCTCAGGTCCAGCATGTGCAGGCCGCCGCCGCACGTCTCGCCGCCGCCGCTGCTGCCCACCACGTACGCGAATCCGGTCCCCTCGTTGATCACGATGTTGTGGGCGCTGGCGATGCCGTCGTACAGGAAGTCGGGCTCGAAGGTCACGGGCTCGCCGCGCACCTCGCGCAGGCGCCGGAGGTCGAATACCTGCACACCGTGCTGGCCGGCGCCGTCCGCAACGATGTAGGTATGGTCGTCGTGGACCTTCATGTCGCGCCACACGCTGCTGCGCGAACCGGGCGTCTTCGGCAGATCGCCCAGCATGACCGGGTTGTAGGGGTCGGTAAGGTCGACGAATGCGGTTCCGTCGGTGCGCCCGACGATGGCGATCTCGCGCCCGGTCTCCGGATCGGTCCAACCCCAGATGTCGTTCAGCCGGGCACCCCGTCCGCCGGCCATCTCCTTGACCGGCAGGAAGGAGATGATGTTGACGTTGTCGCATTCATAGCCCGCCGCGTCTCCCTCCATGCAGGGGATCTCGTCCTCCAGACCGACGATCGCCGGGAGTCCCCGATGGTCGCCGATCACCAGCTCTCCGCCAGCCCAAGTCCCTCCGGCCCCGCGCGCCATGATGACCGCACCGCCGGCCCGGCTGTCGATGCCGCCGGCGCCGACCACCGCGACATCGCCGGCAACCGCCACGGAACTGCCGAACGAGGCGTTCTCGGCCAGGTCGTCCCTTGCGGACAGGGTCACCCCGCCCCATCCCGCTCCGTCCCGGTCGAAGCGGTATACCGCGCCGCTCCGGGTGTTCGCCCCGGGGGCGCCGACCCACAGCTGGCCGTCGTCGAAGCCGAGTGCGGATCCGAACTGGTCCCGGCCCGAGCTGAAGAACGGCCGCAGGACTCCGTCCGGCACCCACGCGCCCGTTTCCGCGTCCAGGCCGAACGTGACCACGGCCCCCGCGCCGCCCGCAGCGCCGGGCGCGCCCACCAGGCCGACCGACCCCCGCACCGCCAGCGCGGCCCCGAAGCCGTTTCGTTCGCCGAGATCCATATCGGGCTCGAGCCGTGCAACCGGCCCCGCCATCCCGGATACGGCGTCCACGGTGAACCCGTAGACCTCGGTCGGTGCGTTGCGGCTCGCCGCGGTGGTCACCAGCGTGGCGCCGCTCGCGAACGCCAACCCCGTCCCGAACCCCTGGCCGGCGCCCTCCATGGGCAGCACCTCGGCCGTGGGCGCCCAGTCGGCACCGCTGCCGGTGAACACGTGAACCGCTCCGGCCCCCTCGTTCGCCCCGGCCGCGGCGACCAGGACCATGCCGCCGTCAATGGCCACAGCCGACCCGAAGCGGGCGTCGTCACCGAGCCCGTCCGGCGACAGGCGCGCGACTTCCGACCAATCGCCCGCCTGGTCCCGCCGGTAGATCATCGCCGCGCCTCGCCCACCGTCCCAGGCGGGTGCACCGATCACTGCCATGGAACCGTCCGCGTCCAGAGAGCGGCCGAATCCGTCGGGCGGCGCATCGATGGCCGAGACGGTCAGCCGGCCCGCTTCGGTCCAGCCGTCGCCCGAGCGGGCGTACACATAGACGATCCCGGGAAGCGTCTGGTTACCGGGCTCTCCGACGAGCACCTGGCCGTCCGCAATGGCGGCCACACCCCCGAACTGCTGTGCGGCGGCAGGCGGAGCGGCCAGGAGGGCGTACGTGAGGGAAAATGCAACCGCAAGGCACAGTGGCGCTGCGGCGGAGAGTCGGGTGCGGCAGGGAGAGGTCATGATCTTGTGAATCCTTTCACATGCTTGGGTGCGCGGGCGCCGGTCGTCTCACCGTGCGTGCTCGCGCCCATCTTGTCGGCAGACTGGAAACATGGTGTTGTCTTCGGTTCGCGAACAGACCCGCCGGCAGCCCGCCCGCCGCGCGCCAATGGCTACCCGATCACCCGCCCCAGGTCCTCGCGGAGGTCGTCCGGGTCCTCCAGTCCCACCGACATGCGGAAGATCCCGTCGCCTGCGTAGGCCCGGTAACTCTCCAGCTGCGCGCCCCCGAGCCGGAACGATGTCTCCATCAGCGACGGCGTGTCCATCCAGAAGACGAGGCTGCGGTGATGCCCGAGCGAGACCGCGTAGTGGATCACGCGCAACTCCCGGGCCATCCGCTCGGCCAGTTGCGGACCATCGCTGGCCTGGAAGGTGAGCATGCCGGAGAAGTTGTCCATCTGGCGCCGCGCCAATCCGTGCTGCGGGTGCGACGGCAATCCGGGATAGATGACCCGCGTCACTCGCGGACGGGACTCCAGGAACCGGGCGACCGCGAGCGCATTCTCCTCGTGGGCCTTCATCCGGATCGGCAGCGTGGCCGCGCCGCGCATGATCAGCCAGGCGTTGAAGGGGGACAGAACCCCGCCGTAGTGGATCCCCGCCTCGAGCCGCAGGGCGGCGATGTCCTCTCTGGATCCCAGCACCGCGCCGCCCACCGCGTCGCCATGGCCGCCGATGTACTTGGTGAGGGAGTGCATGACGTAGTGAGCGCCCAGCTCGAGCGGACGGGTCGCCACGGGCGTGGCGAAGGTGGAGTCGACGGCGATCCGGACGCCCGGGTGCCCCGCTGTGACCCGCGCCACGGCAGCCAGGTCCGTGAGCCTGCAGATCGGATTCGCCGGGGTCTCCAGCCAGATCAGCCTCGTCTCCGGCCGGATCGCGGCCTCGACGTTGCCCGGGTCGGAGGTGTCGACGAACGAGACGCGGATCCCCATCCGCGGCAGAGTGTCGCGCCCCAGCTCCGCCACGCCCGCGTAGTTGGTGTCGGACATGACGACGTGGTCGCCGCTCCCCAGCAGTGAGAGGAGCACCCCGGTCGCCGCAGCCATCCCGGACCCGAAGCAGAGGCAGGCCTCGGCACCCTCCAGCGCGCACAGCTTCGCCTCCAGCTGCGCCACGGTCGGATTCGACCAGCGCGTGTACAGGAAGCCGGACTCCTCGTCGAGGTCGTGCGCCGAGAAGCCGGCCGCGTCCCGGGTCACGAAGGTCGAGGACATGACCAGGTTGGGCGCCGACGCCCCGGTGGCGGGGTCGGGAGACTCCCCCGCGTGGACGGCGGCGGTGCGGAGGCGGGTGATGGGTGGCTTCACTCTCCGTCGCTCCCCCGGTAGCGCCCGGAGCCGACACCGGAAGCACCACGGGGGGCGTCCGCAGCCCGCCCCACGCGAATCAGGTCGACGTCGTACGCGGCGAGGATCCGGTCAGCCGTGACCAGGGTCAGCCGCTCCAGTCGCGCCTGCGCCACTAGCATGCGATCGAACGGATCCCGGTGATGAGGGGGCAGGGCGGCGGCCTCGAGCGCGTGGGAGTGCGACATGGACAGCTCCCGCACCCCGCTTCTCCTCATCCCTTCACGCACATGGTCCCCAGGCGATTCAGGGAGTTCGATACGGCCGGCGGCGTGCTTGATTCCGAGTTCCCACGCGCTCGCCGCGGAGAGGAAGAGGTCTACCGAACGATCCGCCAGGATATCCAGCAACTCGGCCGGAAGGCGCTCCGGCGTTGTCTGCAGCCAGAGCCAGCAGTGCGTGTCGAGGAGGTAGCTCACTCACCGCCCTCGAAGGCCCTCAGCAGCGCTTCGTCGAGTGGCGCGTCGAAGTCTTCCGGCACCTCGTAGCGCCCCCGGTCCTGGCCGAATACGCGGCGGCCCCCGTGCACCGGCGCCAATCGTGCGACCGGCAATCCGGAACGCGTGATCACCACCTCCTCGCCAGCTTCCGCCTTGCGGAGCAGGCGGGACAGGTGGGTCTTGGCGCTGTGCACGCTGTAGTGGCTCATGTGTGCAAAGTAGACTAACCCCTTGACTAAGGTCAATGATCGCGTGCCCGGCAGTTGCCCGGCCGCCATCGGTCGGCATACCGTTTTGGTCGGTTCCTGCCCACCCCTGACCCACTGGCTGACCATGAGACAACGCCTCTGCGCTCTTCCGGCGCTCGCCGCCGCTTCGGCGTCCCTGCTCCCGCCCGTCTCCCTCCCCGCCCAGCAACCCCCCGTCACCGTCACGGCCGAGGACTACGCGCGCGCCGAGTCGTTCCTCGCGGGCGGGATCGGCGCCCTCGTCTTCGGCGCCTCCGTGCAGCCCAACTGGCTTCCGGGCGACCGCTTCTGGTACCGCAACAGCATGCCCGGCGGCGCCGAGTTCATCCTTGTCGATCCCGCCGCGGGCTCCCGCGCCCGCGTCTTCGACCACGACCGCCTGGCCGCGGCCATCGGCACCGTGACCGGCAGCGAGGTCGCGCCCCTCGAGCTCCCCTTCCGCACCTTCGAACTGAGCCCGTCCGGCGACGCCCTCACCGCACGGGTCGACCAAAGCCCCACCGGCACGGGCGGCCGCTCGCCCCAGGCGGCCGACACGCACCTCCGCTGCGACTTGACCACCTACACCTGCTCCACCACCACAC
>CAZRQE010000074.1:0-10127 GCA_964602175.1 uncultured Gemmatimonadaceae bacterium
GCCACAATGACGGCGCAACCGGGGTGGACGAAATGCGTCGGAATCGGTGGACACTTTGCGTCGGAATCAGTGGACGAAATGAATCGGAATCAGTGGACGACTTCCGTCGGAATGAGTGGACGAAATGCGTCGGAATCAGCAACCGGTACGTCGTGTACGCCATCGGACTGTTCCTGACTCTCTACACGGCCATCCGGATGGCCATCCTCGAACCGTTCGGGTGGGTCCGGAACTGGATGGCCTGGAACGCCGTCCAGTGGACGGACATGGGCACGTTTTCGCTCAATGGACGGGAGTTGCTACTCAATCGGCTTCTGTACCTGAGTCTGGTGCCGCTTCTCGTTGCCTTGGCCGTGAAGTGGTTCGGCCGGCAGGACCGCGACGCAACGCGGCTTGTGCATCGAATGCGGCCGAAGCCCCTGTTGATCGGTACTGTGCGGCTGCTTCCGTTCGCGGTACCGGGCGTCACGCTTGCGCTGGTGCTGTTCTTCGGCGGACGGTCGGGCCGTGATGGCCCGGCGACGGAAGAGGCCGGCAAGGACTACTGGCGCGAAAACGTGGCGACCTGGACCGACTTCGAGATGCCGTCGGTGTCCGATGTCGATGTGGAACTGGATTTCGAGCCCGCCGAGCGCTCGGTTGCGGTCGAGGGTGAATACACCTTCTACAACCACCGCGACTACGCCTATGAGGACATCCCGGTCACGGCCGGCCAGTGGGATCCCATCGAATGGACCCTGAACGGCGAGCCGCACGAGCCGGACGATCGTTCCAACCTGTTCGTCTTCACTCCGGATAACCCGCTGGGACCCGGCGATTCACTCACGATCGGCTTCAGCTACGACCTCGAGTTCCCGCAAGGCATGAGCAGGCAGGCTGGCGGCGCGGGGGAGTTCATCCTCGAGTCCGGTATCGTGCTGACCGCTTTCACGCCCACGTTCGTTCCCACTCCCGGATACCTCGAGGGCATCGGCGTGGACGACGACAACTCGTCCGAGCCCCGGGACTACGCGGACGACTTCTTCGAAGGCGAAACCGAGCCGCTCTTCGGCTGGGGAGGGGAGCCGTTCACCGTGCGCACGCAGATCACGCTGCCGGAGGAGTACACGGCCAACGGGGTTGGGCGGAAGGTGAGCGACGAGGTGGTCGACGGCAGGCGGACGGTGGTATGGGAGACTGACCACCCCGTGGTGCTGTTCAATGTCGTGGCGGGGAAGTATGCAGTGAAAGAGGGCGACGGGACCGCGATCTACTATCACCCCGAGCACGACTACAACATCGAGGAGATGTCCGCCGCGCTCGACGCTGCACGCAAATACTACTCCGAGTGGTTCTATCCCTTCCCGTGGGACCTGCTCAAGATCTCCGAATTCGCGGCGCACGCGACGTACGCCCAGGGCTTCCCCACGAACATCACCTTCAGCGAGGGCATCGGGTTCCTGGCGAAGAGCGATCCCAGGTCGCACATCGCCTTCATGGTGGTTGCGCACGAAGCGGCGCACCAGTGGTGGGGCAACCTGCTCACACCGGGCCAGGGGCCCGGCGGCAACATCCTCTCCGAGGGGATGTCGCACTATTCGACGCTGCTTCTGCACGAACAGGTCTACGGCGACCGTTACCGGATCGAGTTCGGAAAGCGGCTGGAGCAGCAGTACGGGGACCAGCGTTTCGTGGACTCCGAGCGGCCGATGGTCGAGATCGACGGGACCCGGTCCGGAGACGGAACCGTCACCTACGACAAGGGTGGCTGGGTGCCGTGGATGCTCCAGCAGGAGATGGGACGGGAGAACATCCTCGCCGGGCTCCAGGCCTTCATCGCGAAGTACAACCCGGACTCGGACTTCCCTGTGATTCAGGACATGCTGGCCGTGCTGCGGGATTTCGCGCCGGATACGGCGGTGTTCGATGCGTTCACCGAGCAGTGGTTCTTCGACGTGGTCGTGCCGGAGTACAGGTTCTCCGAAGTGACGAAGACGCAGGAAGGCGGGGAATGGGTGGTGCGGGGGACGCTGGAGAACGCGGGAACCGGGCGGATGCGTGTGCAGGTGGGCGCGACCACGGGAGAGCGGTGGTCGGACGAGGGTGACGATGGTAGCCGCACGGTCGTGAACGAGGACTACCGCGACGCCCGCACCGAGGTGGAACTGGGCGCCGGCGAGTCGGCCGAGTTCGTGATCCGCGCGGCCTTCGAGCCCGAGCGCGTGCTGATCGACCCGGATGTGCTGGTGCTGCAGCTGAACCGGGATGCGGCGGTGTTCGAGTGGTGAGGGGTCGTAGCCCTCGTGGCAGGGGCTACGCGGGCTGAATCATGTCCTCTAGTCGGCGTCCAGGCCGCGGTAGGTTGCCTTGCCGCCGATGCTTCGGCGCACAGCCTGCACTATCCACGAATTGATGCTCATCCGGTTTGCGACTGCCGCCTCGGCCACGACCGCATGAAGTTCAGATCCAAGGCGCAGGTTCAGCTTCCCCGAGAACGGTCGCCGGGGCTCGACTCCGTCTTCCTCGCACCAATTGAGGTATTCATCCACCGACCGTTCGAACTCCCGCCGTAGCTCCCTGGCATCCGTTGCCTCGAACGTTGCGATCGGATACGGACCACTGTTCACGATGCGTCCATGAAGGACCTCCACGGAGTCGTCGAACTCCACTTCGGCGACGTATCCCTTGTACTCCATCACGGCTCCACCCCCGCAGCTCTCAGGAACAACGCGATATCTCGGACCGTCGCCCGCCCGGTGTTCGGTTTCGGATGGGGACGGTGTATGACGATCCTTTCGCTACCCAGTCGCAATCCGATGCGGGACCCCGAACGCTCGACGATTTCGACGCCGCAGGCCCGCAGCATGGCCTCGAGTTCCCGCCACCGCATGTTCGATGGTGTGGGTATCGCAAAGACGCGCTCCAGTACCCTTCGGTGCTTGGTTCTCACGACCCAACGTACACGGACTATGGTACTAAATCAAGTACCATCATATCGTGGAAGGGGTGGATCGGATGGCTGCCTCGATCAAGTCCCCTCAGACCGGCGCCTCCCCCCGGATCGTCACTCGATACCCCGACCTGGTCGCCGGCCAGTAGTCCCAGATCGCGTGGTGCTGGGCACAGCGGTTGTCCCAGAACGCGATCGAATTCCTGCGCCAGCGGAAGCGGCACTGGAAATCCGGGCGCGCGATGTGCTCGTACAGCAGCGCCAGCACCCCACGGCTCTCCGCCGGCGGCAGACCCACGATGTACTGCGTGAACATCGGATTCACGAAGAGCGCCCTGCGGCCGGTGACCGGATGCGTCCGCACCACCGGATGCTCGGCCGACGGATAGCTGCGACCGCCGTCGTCGCGGCCGATCAGGCGGTTCGTTTCGCGATAGTACGGCCCGCCGTCGTGCACCGCGGTGAGGCCGTCCAGAAAGGTCCGCATGCGCTCCGAGAGCGCGTTGTAGGCGGCGTACATGTTCGCGAAGAGCGTGTCCCCCCCGGTCTCGGGCACCGTGTGTAGCCGCAGGATCGACCCCATCGGAGGCAGCGGATCGCACGACACGTCGGAGTGCCACTGCTCGCCGGCGACGCGCCGCGAGTTCTCGTCCGCGTGGATCGGCATCACCTCTGGGTGGCCGTCGACCCCCGGGTCGTTCGGGTGCGCAACCAACTTGCCGAAGCGAGCGCCGAGCTCCTTCTGGCTCTCGATCGAGATGTCCTGGTCGCGGAAGAAGATGACGCAGTGATCCATGAGGGCGTCATGAATCAGCCGGAAGTCGGAGTCGCTGACGTCGTCGAGGTCCAGTCCGCGGATTTCCGCGCCGATCACGGGTGTGACGCGTCTGACCTGGGGGCGTGTTGTGTTCATGCGCCGAATATCGACGGACTCGCCGCAGTCGGCAACGACCGGTATCCTGCTGGAATTCGCCGCGGAGCCGGGCTAGCATTGTGGAGGACAGCCCGCTCCAGAGGCTCAGAGGAGACAAAGCCAGTGATGTCGGACGTGACAATCGTCGCCTCTCCCGCGCCGTGCACATTTGATGAGATTCGGCGGCGTGCAGCGCCCGTACTGCGCCGCGCCGGGGTGAAGCGCGCGATCGCCTTCGGCTCCTGGGCTCGCGGCGATGCGGATGGCTTTTCCGACCTCGACCTTGCCGTCGTGGTCGAGACGGATGTGCCGTGGCATGAGCGATCCCTCACACTGGCCAGGGAACTCGACGATGCCCTTCCGGTGGTTGTCGACCTCTTGGTCTACACGCCGGCAGAATTCGCCGAGAACGAGGCAGACGGGTTTGGGGTCTTCGAAGTACTGCGCCGTGAAAGCGTCGAGATGTTGAGGGTGGCCGAATGACCCGAGAGAACCAGGCGCGCCGATGGCTCGACGCGGCAGTGGAAGACCTGCGCCATGCCCGCCACGCGGAGGAGGGCGGTTTTTTTGCCCATGCCTGCTTCTCATCCCAGCAGGCTGCCGAGAAGTCGGTGAAGGCCGTCCACTATTCGCAGGGCGCCCGGGCGGTGATCGGTGACAGCGTCCGCAACCTCATAGAGCGTCTTGATCCGCGCGTTGCCGCACTGGATCACCTCATTGACGAGGCTCGTGAACTCGATCTCCACTACATCCCGACGCGGTATCCCAACGGCCTCGAGGCGTGGACTCCAGCGGCCGGTTACGGTGCCCGCCAGGCTGCGAGTGCGATCGCCGGAGCGTCTGCATCTGTGACTGCGGCAAGGCAAGGCGTGTTGGGTCCATGAGCACCAGGGCGGTTTTTCTGCTAGCACTCTGCGCATGGGCCTGCGACTCACGCGGCACGCCTGCCGGAGGCTCGGCCTGGGACCGCACCCGCGAGGCCGCGAACGGTGGCGACCGGGCCCACCTGGCCTGGCTCGAGGACAACTACGACAAGAGCGAGCACATGGTCCCCATGCGGGACGGGGCCGAGTTGTACACGATCGTCTACACGCCGCGCTTCGCGACCGAGCCGGTGCCGGTCATGCTGTTCCGCACGCCGTACTCGATCGCGCCGTACGAGCCCGACGAGTACCGCAACCCCCTCGGGCCGTCCGCCGAGTTCGACCGGGCGGGCTACGCGTTCGTCTTCCAGGACGTGCGCGGCAAGTTCAGGTCGGAGGGCGAATTCGAGGTCATCCGCCCGCTGGCGCCGAAACCCAAGGGGCCGGCTACGGTCGACGAGAGCACCGACAATTACGATGCGATCGAGTGGGCGCTCGCGAATGTGGAGGGCCACAACGGCAGGGTGGGGCAGTGGGGGATCTCGTACCCGGGCTGGCAGACCGTGATGGGGATGGTCGATGCGCACCCGGCGCTCGCCGCGTCGTCACCTCAAGCTTCCCCTTCCGACATGTTCATAGGGGACGATTGGCACCACAACGGCGCCTTCAGGGTCATGTACGCCTTCTCCTGGCTCGCCAGAAACGCCCGCAGGCGAGACGGGCCCACCGACGCGCGGGAGGGCGCCTTCGACTACGGCACCGAGTCGGGCTACGACTTCTTCCTGGCCGCGGGGTCGGCGGCGAACATCGACGACCTGTACTTCCATGGCGATGTCCCGGCCTGGAGTGATTTCATCGAACACGACACGTACGACGAATACTGGCAGCGGCAGAATGCGCTCCCGCACCTGCGCGACATCGGGCATCCGATCCTGAACGTCGCGGGGTGGTTCGACACCGAGGACTTCTACGGGCCGATGTCGATCTACCGCACGATCGAGGCGGAGAATCCGGGCATCGAGAACACGCTGGCGGCGGGTCCGTGGCTGCACGGCGGGTGGTCGCGCATGCTCGGCGACCACCTGGGGTGCGTCGAGTTCGTCGACGAGACTTCGGTGACCTTCCAGCGGGACGTCCAGTTTCCGTTTTTCGAGCATCACCTGCGTGGGGGCGACGGGTGGGCGGCGCACGAGGCCTTCGTCTTCGAGACGGGGTCGAACGTGTGGCGCACGCACGAGACCTGGCCGCCGGCGGGCGTCGAGCCGGTGTCCCTGTACCTGGCCGACGACCGTGCGCTTTCCTTCGATCCGCCCTCCGGACCGGGTGGCTCGGACAGCTATGTCAGCGACCCGAACAATCCCGTTCCATTCTCGGCGGAGGAGCGGACGACGCTCGGGCATCTCTGGAAGGTCGAGGACCAGCGCTTCGCGTCGGCGCGGCGGGACGTGCTCGTCTACGAGTCGGAGCCGCTCACGGAGGACCTGACGATCGCGGGTCCGATTCTGGCCGACATCTTCGTGTCGACGACGGGCACCGATTCCGACTGGATCGTGAAGGTGATCGACGTCCAACCGGACGACGCCCCGGACTCGCCCTTCTGCGATGTGCCGATGGGCGGCTACCAGATGCACCTGGCGGGCGAGGTCATGCGGGGCCGCTTTCGCAACAGCTTCGAGCACCCGGAAGCGATGGTGTCGGGCGAGGTCACGCCGATCCACATCGACCTGCGAGACCGCTACCACACCTTCCAGGCCGGCCACCGGATCATGGTGCACGTGCAGAGCTCGTGGTTCCCCGCGTACGACCGCAATCCGCAGCAGTTCGTCAACACGTACACGGCGAGCCCCGAGGACTACCTGGTTGCATCGCAGACCGTGCACCGGGGCCCGGACTACCCGTCGCGGGTGACGTTCGGGGTGGTGAGGGACTGAAATCCGGCTGGCGTCGGCCGGTGCCGCATGCCATATTCTCCTAAAACATTAGGAGGAAAGGCATGCCTCGCAAAATCCTGCATTTCGTGCGTTCCAGGGTTTCCGCGCCCGCGCGTTTCGCGCCGCTGGTCGCGGCCGTCTTCCACCTGACTTCCGGGACCGCGACAAGTGCGCTGCAGGACCTCCCGGCCACCCAGGTCCGCGACAGCGCCGGGATCCGGATCGTCGAGAACGCCCGGCCCGCCGCCGATTCGCGATTGTCTTGGCGAATCGGTCCGGAGCCCACGGTGTCGATCGGCGAAGTGACCGGTGACGAAGCGTACCTTCTGCACGGGGCCGACGACGCCGTGATGCTGCCGGACGGCCGCATCGTGGTCGCGAACACCGGGACAGGCGAGATCCGCGTGTTCGATGCGGCCGGGATGCACCAGGCCACCTGGGGCCGGGCGGGAGGGGGGCCCGGGGAGTTCACGGCGCTTGCGGGCGTGGCAATGTGGCCGGGCGACTCCATAGTCGCGTGGGACAGCCGGGTTCACACCATCGCCGTCTTCGACTCGGAAGGTGCGTTAGGGCGCTCGTTCGTCCTCGATGCGGAGGGTCGCCCCGCCGAGCCTCGGATGCCCATGCGTGACGGCACCGTCCTGGGGCGGATCGTGGACGCCGGCGGCGGCCCGGGCTACAGGCGGGAGAGGATCACCCAGGAAGTGCGCGACGCTGACGGTCGCATGCTCGTCTCTTTCGGGGAGCACCCCGGACGCGAGTCCTTCATCAACATGGAGGGCCGCATGGCGGTGTTCGGCCTGCTGCCGTTCGGCCGCTCGCTGCACGAAGCGTCCTGGGGCGGGATGGTCGTCCTCGCTCCCGACGATCACTACGAAATCCGTGTCCACGACAGGTCGACGGGCGAACTCGCGCGCATCGTTCGCCGCGACTACACCAATCGTGCACCGACGCGCGGAGAAGTGGACCGCGCGATCGACGACGCCCTGGAACGCACCAACCTGAGCGGCGACCAGCTCGAATGGACGCGCGAGGGCTACAAGGGCATGCCGCTGGTGGAGAGCTTCCCGGCATTCCGGGCAGTGCTGGTCGACGCGCTCGACCATCTCTGGGTGCGGGAAGCGACCCTTCCGGGCATGGACAGGCCCGCACCGTTGTGGACGGTCTTCAACCCGGAAGGGCGGGTGCTGGGGTTCATCGAGACGCCCGAGGGGCTGACTGTGCTCGAGATCGGCGCCGACTACATCCTGGGGCAGGCCACGGACGACCTGGGGGTCGAGTCGGTGCAGGTGTGGGCGCTGGAGCGGTAGGGGGGGAGGATGGGCGGTCGCAGAGGGCGGCCAACGCCTAGGCGGGGCTGTGCAGTTCGAGAAAGGTGGCCGGGTTCACGATCGGGATGCCGCTGAATGAGGACATTTCGAGCAGATCCTGGTCTCCCGTGACCAGGCAATCCGCGTCGCCCATGAGCGCGGTCTCCAGGATCTTGTCGTCATCGGGGTCGCGACAGCCGAGTTTGGCGCCCGTGATCGAGACCCATTCCGACACCGCCTTGATTTGGACGAGGTAGAGCACGCGCCCCTCTCGTCCGACATAGCGATCGAACTTGGCCCGTAGTAGCCGACTTTGCAGTTCGTTGAAGGAGTCGTTTGAGAAGAGGAGAACGCCGTTGGCTGTTCGGACCATGTCGATGACTTCCCGCGGCGGACCCTTGGGCCTGAGCGCCGTGCTGATCAGGACGTTGGTGTCGACAACGACCCGCTCAACTCTCATCGGCGAGGAGCGATTCCAACTCCGAGTCGGTCAGACCCCTCGCCGATGCTTCCCGACCCAGGGCGTCCATCGTGTCCGCCAGCCGCTCCCACGCGACGCCGCGCAGTCGCTCGAACTGCTGCATGGACATCATCACACCGACGGGCCTGCCGTTTCGGGTGACCCGCACGGGCGCCCGCTGGGCGGACTCCAGAAGACGGCCGAAGCGATTCTTGGCCTCTTTGGCAGTAACCTCTCTCATGGAAGCTATAATAGCTATTATGACTTTTTTGGACAATATGGGCAGAATCTCGCTGACGATGCTGACTGCTACTCCTGACGGCGTCGCTTCCCTACCACTCCAACCGCGGAAGTACCTCCTGCTGAAGCCGGCACATCTCATTGATGAGACCCACCGCCTGGCGGTAGGACTCGGTGGTGGGATCCAGGAGCAGGGCCTGAAGCAGGGGACGGCGGGAGCCGGACTTGAACGCGTCCACCAGCAGCCGAGTGATGCTGGTCTGAGTGCGTAGCAGGGCGAGGATGCCCTCGGGGAGCCGTGCCATTTGCATGCCGTGGACACGGGACTGATCCGCTGTCGCGGGGACCTCGACCACCGCGCCGTCGGGCAGGCCGGGAACGTAGCCCGCGTTGGGTACGTTGATCGCGTCGAGATAGCGTTCTTCGCCGCGCAGAACGCCCTCGAGAAGGGGGGCGGCGAGTTCGCCGGAAGGCTTCAGTGGCGCCTGCTCGACCTTGGCCGCGCGCTCCTCCCGGCTTCCGCGCGCCCGCTCGCGCCGCCTGCCCGGAAACAGCGGTGTCTCGGTTGGGTTGTCCCCGAGGTTGTAGATCCAGGTGGGGACTTCGCCGGTCTCCCAGGGATGGCCCTCGGTGGGGTCGTAGAAGAACTGGAGTGTGCTGCTGGCCAGGAAGTCGCCGGCCCAGCGGATGTACTCGCCGATATGGTTGGCGCCGGGGCTTGGGAAGCGCCCGAAAACGCGGAAGAGCGTGCGGCTGAGCGCGATTTCGTCCCAGTCGTGCAGCCAGTCGGCCGTGCGCTCACGTTTGGCGAGGCGCGGGTAGAGGTCTTCGCCGGTTTCCCGGTCCCGGACGGATTCGAACCAGGAGAAGTGGTTCAGCCCGCTGGCGCGTGCGTCGAGGCGGTGGGGCGGCAGGTCGAGAAGCCGGGCCATCTGCTCGATCCCGTGGAAGACGCCGTGGCAGAGACCGACGACCCGCACGTCGGTGAGGCGGCTCACCGCTTCGCACAGCTTGGTGAGGGGGTTGGTGTAGTTGACGAGCCAAGCGTCGGGGCAGTGCGTCTCCATCGCGCGGGCGACCTCAAGCGTGGGACCCATGTTGCGCAGGGCGTGGAAGAGTCCGCCCGGTCCCCCGTTCTCGCCGTAGATCTGGCGGAAGCCGAAGTTTCGGGGCACGTGGAAGTCCTGCGCCCAATGGAAGTAGCGGTTGATCTCGATGGAGAGGATGACGGCGTCGGCGCCGGGAAGAGAGTCTGCGACATGGGTCGAGACGGACACGGTGGCCGAGCGGCCCAGGCGCTCCGCGACGGCTTCGGCGTAGGCCTGCGCGCGGGGGAGGCCGGACGGGTCGATGTCGACGAGGGCGACTTCGATGCCGCCGTCGCAGAGGGGGTCGCTGAGCAGGATGTCGCGGATGGTGGCGGGGCCGAATTCGCGGCTGCCCGCACCGACGAGGACGATCTTCATGGGGCGGGGGAGGGG
>CAZRQE010000075.1:0-37311 GCA_964602175.1 uncultured Gemmatimonadaceae bacterium
GGACGGGGACGGGGCGCTGGGGGGCGCGCTGGCCGTGGCGGCGATCGTCGCGTGCGTGACGGGGGTGCTGGCGATCCGCACGTTCCGCATGATGCTGGAACGCCGCGCCTTCCACCTGTTCGCGCCGTACCTGTGGGTGGCGGGCGCGGCGTTCCTCGTGTTCACGGTGCGCGGGTGAGCGCGGCGCCGGACGGGGCGGCCGGGGGAGCGGCGGGGCGTCCGTTGCACGCCACCGATGCCGGGCCGGACGGGTCCGCCGAGTGGGCCGGCCGCTCCGCCGCCGAATGGACGCGGCGCTTCGCGCTGGGCACCGCCGAGTTCCACGCGCGCATCGGCTCCACCAATGACCGGGCACGGGCCCTGGTACGCGAAGAATCGCCGCTGCCCGCGCTGGTCGTGGCCGACCGGCAGAGCGCGGGGCGCGGCCGCAGGGGTCGGCGCTGGGTGTCGGACACGCCTCTGGGCCTCTGGTGCACCGTGGCGCGGGACTGGCCCGCCGGGGACGTCGGACCGCTCTCGCTGCGGGTGGGGCTGGCGGTGGCGTGCGGGGTCGAGTCGATGGCTCGGGGGCTGCGCGTCGAGGTGAAGTGGCCTAACGACCTGCTCGTCGCCGGCCGCAAGCTGGGCGGCATTCTGTGCGAGCGCGCGGGAGGCGCGGTGCTCGTCGGGATCGGGATCAACGTCAACCAGCAAATGCGTGACCTGCCGCTGGGGCTGACGCCCGCGCCGACCTCGGTGCTGGTGGAGTCCGGACGCCGAGTCCCGCGCGGACGGCTGCTCGAAGCCGTCATGGAGGCGCTGGCGCCGGTGTGGGCCCGGCCCGGCCGCTTGATTCCCCCGGCGGAGCTGGTGGCGCTGCAGGCGCGTTCGCCGCTGGAAGAGCGCAGGTTGTCCGTTGACGGCGCGGTGCGCCATTCTTCCGGACGCCCGCGAACCGTCCGGGGGCTTGTCGCGACATCGACCGGCCTGCATCCGGACGGCTCGCTCGGGCTGAGGGACGAGGGCGGTCGGTGCCTGTCGCTGATCGCAGGATCCATTTCATGGCCATCCACGTTGAAACCCGGGAGTTGAGCATGGCTTGCCAGCTGGTCGCCGACGTGGGGAACACGGAAACCGTCTTCGGACTGCTCGATCTCGACGGCCGGGAGGTGCTGCGGCACTGGCGGGTGAGTACCCGGGTTCCGAGGACCGAGGCGGAATACGCGGTCCTGCTGCGCGCGCTGTTGTCCACGAGCCCGGGGCCGTCAGATCCCATCCGGCGGGGCGTGATCGGCTCGGTGGTGCCGTCCGGGGACCGCACGCTGCGGCGCGTGATGTCGTCGCTGGTCGACGGCGACGTGTTCAACGTGAGCGCGCGCTCCGACCTGCCGATCCGGCTCGACGTGGAGGAGCCGCTCACGGTGGGCGCGGACCGGATCGTCAACACGCTGGCGGCCAAGGTCCGCTTCGGCCGCGACACGATCGCGGTGGACCTCGGCACCGCTACGACCTTCGACTGCATCACCGCCGACGGCGTCTTCCGCGGCGGGGTGATCGCCCCGGGCCTGAGCGCGGGTCTCGACTGGCTGGCGCGCAGCACCGCGAAGCTCCCCACGGTCGAACTTGTCCCGCCCGCCGAGGTGGTGGGACGCCGCACCGAGACGTGCATCCAGAGCGGCGTCTTCTACTCGGTCGTGGACGCGATCGACGGCATGGTGCGCCGAATCAGAGCCAGCTGGGGAGCCGAGGACCTGCTGGTCGTGGCGACCGGCGGCTTTGCTCCGGTGGTCGGACCCCACGCGGCCACGGTGCACCGGATCGAACCCTTCCTGACCCTGGAAGGGCTGGGGATCGCGGGGGCGCATCTGGATCGCTGACGGGCCGGGCCCTTGACCCTTCGCCCGTGATTGGCGAGACTCCATTGCTCTTGTTAGCACTCACTATCGTCGAGTGCTAAGCAGCGGGCGCACTGCCCGCCAATCCAAACCAACCCCATTCCAAGGAGGAGCGCGCATGTCGGCCGCGAACAAGATCCAGCCCCTGGCGGATCGGGTGGTGGTGAAGGCACTCGAAGAAGCCGAGCAGATGCGGGGTGGCCTGTACATCCCGGACACCGCCAAGGAGAAGCCGCAGGAGGGCGAGATCGTCGCCGTGGGACCGGGCAAGCTGTCGGACGAAGGCAACCGGATCCCGATGGAGGTCGCTTCGGGCGACAGAGTGCTGTACGGGAAGTACAGCGGCACCGAGGTCACGGTCGACGGGGATCAGTACCTGATTCTCCGGGAATCGGACATTCTGGCCATCGTCAACCACTAACCCGGCCGGGGGCGCCCGCTGGCGCTCTCCGGGAACACAACCAGGAGACAAACGAAAATGGCAGCGAAGGAACTGGACTTCGACATTGAGGCACGCGCCCGCCTCAAGGCAGGTGTGGACAAGCTCAGCCGGGCGGTTCGTGTCACGCTCGGGCCCAAGGGCCGCAACGTGGTCATCGACCGCAAGTTCGGCTCCCCGACGGTGACCAAGGACGGCGTGTCCGTGGCGAAGGAGATCGAACTGGAGGACCCGGTCGAGAACATGGGTGCCCAGATGGTCAAGGAAGTGGCCACAAAGACGTCGGACGTGGCCGGGGACGGCACGACGACCGCGACCGTGCTTGCGGACGCGATCTACTCCGAGGGGCTGAAGAACGTGACCGCCGGGACCAACCCGATGGGCATCCGCCGCGGGATCGACAAGGGCGTGGACGTGGTGGTGAACGCGCTCGCGGCCACCTCGACCGAGACCAAGGGCAAGCGCGAGATCGCGCAGGTCGGGGCGATCTCGGCCAACAACAACATGGAGATCGGCGAGCTGATCGCCGAGGCGATGGAGAAGGTCGGCAAGGACGGCGTCATCACCGTCGAGGAGGCGCGCGGCCTGGAGACCGAGCTGGACACGGTCGAGGGCATGCAGTTCGACCGCGGCTACCTCTCTCCCTACTTCGTGACCGATCCGGAGCGCATGGAGGCCGAGCTCGAAGAGCCCATGATCCTCATCCACGACAAGAAGGTGTCGTCGATGAAGGACCTTCTGCCGATCCTCGAGAAGGTCGCGCAGATGGGCAAGCCGCTCCTGATCATCGCCGAGGATGTCGAGGGCGAGGCGCTGGCGACGCTGGTCGTCAACAAGCTGCGCGGCACGCTCAAGGTGGCGGCCGTGAAGGCGCCCGGCTTCGGTGACCGGCGCAAGGCCATGCTCCAGGACATCTCGGTCCTGACCGGCGGCCAGGTCATCTCGGAAGAGGTGGGCTTCAAGCTGGAGAACGCGGTGGTCAGCGATCTCGGGACCGCCAAGCGGGTCGTGATCGACAAGGACAACACCACGATCATCGACGGTGCCGGCGCGGAGGACAAGATCCACGGCCGGATCGAGGAGATCAAGGTGGCGATCGACAAGTCCACGTCGGACTACGACCGCGAGAAGCTGCAGGAGCGGCTGGCCAAGCTGGCCGGCGGCGTGGCGGTGATCAACGTCGGCGCCGCGACCGAGACCGAGATGAAGGAGAAAAAGGCGCTCGTGGAGGATGCGCTGCACGCGACGCGCGCGGCCGTGGAGGAGGGCATCGTGCCCGGCGGCGGCGTGGCCCTGCTGCGGGCGCAGACGGCTCTCGACCAGCTGAGCCTGGACCGCGAGGACGAGCAGGTCGGCGTGAACATCCTGCGCCGTGCCCTCGAGGCGCCCATCCGGCAGATCGCCGCGAACTCGGGTGCCGAGGGATCCATCGTGGTCGCGAAGGTGCGCGACGGTGAGGGCGGCTTCGGCTACAACGCCCAGACCGACGAGTACGAGGACCTGGTGAAGGCCGGCGTGATCGACCCGACCAAGGTCGTGCGCAGCGCGCTGCAGAACGCCGCGTCGATCGCGAGCCTCCTGCTGACCACCGAGGCGGTGGTGGTGGAGCGCCCCGAGGACGAGAAGCCGGCGATGCCGGGCGGCGGCGGCGACATGGGCGGCATGTACTAGGAGTCGCACCTGCGCCGCGAGAAGGCGGAAAAGCGGGGTTCGGGCGCTTCGGCGGCCGGGCCCCGCTTTCTCGTGCGCTGGCGGCCCGTGGACTATTAGACTAGCGGCCGGTGGTCAGAAAGCGACGCCGCGGCCATCGCCGAGGCGCGAATCACCCGCCTCACTGGTCTCTCGAGCGGCTGGGGTTGAGGGTGTGAATACGGAGTTGTAGATTTGAGTAGATACCCGCCGGCAGCGTGCTGTCGGCTCAAGGGCCGCTCCTCTGGGGGTGGCCCTTGCTTTTTGGAGTAGCCCATGAGGACTCAACGATTTGGCGTCCCTTGACCAACCTTCCGGTCGCGGGGCGGCGGATCGACACTCCCCACCCCGTCACCATGCCCGCAGGTAACCACTCGGTTTCAGGATCTACAACCCAGACGCTACCTGTAGGCACGTATCGCCAGCCCGCCCAGGGGACAAAGAAGGGACGAAAACCAACTCAACCTCGCCCGGATGCCGTAATCTCCGAAGTCCATACGATGGAGGAGAAAGGGTCTGACGTGAACCTTGCCGTACATCTGCTTAACGACGCATGGAAGGAGTCGTTTGACACTGCCGTCGTTATCTCGAACGATACCGATCTCGTCACGCCCATTCGCATGGTATCTGTCGAGCAGGGTAAGCCCGTGTTTGTGGTGTGCCCCAGCGGCAGGCGAATGGCGTCGCCACTGGCGCAGGTTGCCACGCATAAGCGGCATGTTCGCAGGGGGATGCTCCGCGCCGCTCAGTTTCCGGTGAACATCCCGGGGCTCTCGATCTCGAAGCCGGCAACCTGGTGAAGGGGCGTCCCACCTTGATCCCCGAGGGCCTCGGAGTCCTCCGCCTCTGGGCCAGTCTAGTCTAGTTCCCCGGCGGCTCCGTGAAGTCGTCGACCAGGGTGTCGGTTCCCAGGTAGCGGTCGTCCGCGTTGGTGAACCATCGGCGTTCGACCGGAATCCTCATGCCCCGGACCTCGCGCTCTCCGCTTAGCAGGATGTACTCGCCGTCGCCCGCCGCCTCGTCATGGTAGAAGCGATAGCCGATCATCCGGTAGGTGTCGGGCTCGAAATAGAAGTACCACGTGTCGGAACCGACCTCGGGGTCGTAGGTGACCCTGGCCACCCGGCTCGGCTGCCCGTCGAATTCCCCTTCGCCGATGGCCGGGTCGATGTGGGTGCCCGGATCGCGCAGCTTCATCGGCAGGCCCCACAGGTACAGGTAGTAGTTCCGCATCCGTTCGATCGCCGGGCAGTCGAGGCGAAGCGCCGCCACCTGGTCTTCTGTCGGGGCCTGTCCGCCGATCGAGGCGAAGCAGTCCCCCCCGGCCGTTCCCTTGATCAGGAGCCCGTCGGACGTGTCTTCCCGGTAGCTGTAGTCGCTGCGGGCGACGTCCATGTGGATGGTGGCCCGGCGTTCGCTGCCGTCGGGCCGCGACTGGTCGATCGCCAGCGTGTGCCTCAGCCGAGGCCAGTTGCCCTCGGGATCGTGATAGGCAATGGCGGCTTCGACGAGTTCGGGGCCGGTGGTTGGAGGGCCCGGCGGGGTCCGCTCGCCGGCGCATGCGGACAAGCCGAGCCAGCCCGCGAAAATGGCGGTGTAGAGTCTCATAACGCCAACTCCGCTTGTGTGGGATCCGGTCGGCGTGCCCACGCCAGCGCCTTGGCGAGGGTCTTCTCTCCGATGCCCCTCGTTGCAGCCAGTTGGCTGAAGGATCGCACGTCGGCACGCTGCAGGGCACGTCGTATGGTGTCAACGCGTCTCGCGTCAATGCCCGTCAACTCCGCGAGTTGTCGCACGTCCCACTCAAGGAAACCCGATTTGAGCGGATCGATCAGGTCGTCCTTGGCCTTTGGGTCATACCGGTAGATGTCGACCGGTATCTTGCATTCCTGTAACGCCTTACGCATGAGGTCGATTACCCTGGCTTCAGATAGCCCCCCATTCTGCGAACCCAGAACTGGAAACGCGATCGACTCAATCCCGCGCTCCCGATAAGTGTCCATGAACTTCGCGAGACCCGACACGAGGTATTCCTCCCTGGACGGATACCGCCAGTGCGTCTTGGTTGGGAAATTGAGCACCCATGGCTCGCCACTCCCCTTGTCTGGCCTATACAGCCACAGCCTTCCGACCTTCATGTGGCCTTGCCGGCACAATTCCTCGTACCGCCGAAACATCGCCGGGTAGCGAAGCTTGAACTCCAGGGCGATACCTGCCCCCATCACGCCAACGCAGTTCACGGTATTGACGAGGGTCTGTCGCTCACTGGCGAAGAGATTGCCCTTCTTGACGTTCACATTCGACATGACTAGAAGAACCCGTCGGGCCGCACGTCGACGTAGGTAGGCCAATGGAGTCTCGTGAGTTCGTCCCTCAACGGCTCATTGCTGACCACTGCCCGCTCGACCCTCGAAAGTGGGACCCTGTCTGGCACCAGGACCTCGGCGCAGCGCTTTCGCTTCCCGTCATCAAAGTCATTCCAACGTTCGGCCTCCAGGCAGTCCCAGTCCAGTTCCTTCAAGTCCGCAAGGTCGTAGAAGAACCTCGTCGCGCCGGATGCGGCGTTTCCGTCGGTGAACACTACCCCCGGTTCCTGAAGCAGCCTGCGATCAACGCACAGCACGATCAAGTCCGACTGGAGCTGACGGCGTACGGAGAGCATCGGGTTGCGGGCTCGAAAATAGAGGTTCACATAGTCGTGTAGCGGTCGACGTTGGATCGGGTCGATCTTGCCGCCCCGCCTCTGGTTGACTTCCGGATCAGAAATGTCGGCTGGAATCCCCGCCGTCAGGGCGCGAGCGCGGCACAGGAGCGCACCGCTAGCCAGGATGGTGGGGATATTGTCCTTGTGTACGATGTAGTAGAGATGCGGAAAGGGCCAGTCGGTCTTAGGTAGCGATGCGTCGTCCAACGGGTTCTCCACCGGCTTGTAGCGTCTCCGAGTTCTTCCACAACTGGTCCAATATGGGACGCGTGATTCACCATCGCGTCATCGCCATCGAGAGTGTCTGAGATGGGGAGCCGCTGCCGCCGACCGGTCGGCGTGACAGGTGCGGATGCCACTGGCGGCATTCCTGCCGCGGAGCCAAGTTCGCCATCCATCCGTTGACCGCGTGAACCGCTTCCGGAGGATCGCAATCGTGAACAGCGTCAGAGACCGTCGCACTCTAACCTCAATCCCCACTGCCATCGTAGTAGCGACAGCCCTCACCATTGCCGTTGCACCGGCCACCGCGCAGGAGGTCGGCCCCGAAAACGGTACCCTGATCGTCGCGGGCGGGGCGCTGACCGATCCGGCGGTCTTTCGTGAGTTCGTCGAACTCGCGGGCGGGCCCTCGGCGCCGATCGTGATCATTCCGACGGCGGGCGGCGGCGAGAGCTACGGCCAGTTCTTCGGCGGCCGGCGGCGGTTCGAGGAGGCGGGTGCGCGCCACATCACGGTTCTCCATACCTACGATCCCGAAGTCGCCGACACGGACGAGTTCGTGGCCCCGCTGCTCGAAGCGCGCGGCGTGTGGTTCACCGGAGGACGCCAGTGGCGCTTGGCCGACTCCTACCTCGACACGAAGACGCACGACGCGCTCTGGGGGGTTCTCGAGCGGGGCGGCGTCATTGGCGGGTCCTCGGCCGGGGCGTCGATCCAGGGGTCGTACCTGGTCCGGGGCGATACCCGCACCAACACGATCATGATGGGGGACCACGAGGTCGGGCTCGGCTTCCTGAAGGGCGTGGGCATCGACCAGCACCTGCTCCGGCGGAATCGGCAGTTCGACCTGATCGAGGTGATCCGGGCGAAACCGGAGCTGCTGGGCATCGGGATCGACGAGAACACGGCGATCGTGGTGCGGGGAGACCGTTTCGAGGTCGTCGGGCAGAGCTACGCGGTCATCTACGACGCCAACGCGACGCTCGACAGCGGGGGGCTGTTCTACTTCCTGGCGCCCGGAGACCAATACGACATGGCGGTGCGCGAGGCCTACCGTCCGACCAGGGATCAGACGCGGCTGCAGCGGGTGACCGGGACGCCCTGGCCTCCTTCGGGATAGGCGACGGCCACAACCGTTTTCAAGCGTGTTAGTTTTCGCGCCATGAATGCCCCATCCATCCACGTAACGCTCCCCGACCGCACGTCGGTTGCGCTGCCCGAAGGCGCCACCGCGGGCACCCTTGCGGCCGCGATCGGGCCCGGTCTGGCACGGGCTGCGCTAGCGGCGGTCGTCGACGGCGAGATCGTCGATCTGGAACACCCCCTGTCCGACGGTGTGTCCGTGCGGCTCCTCACCGAACGGGATCCGGAGGCGCTGGGCGTGCTCCGCCACTCCGCCGCACACGTCCTGGCCACCGCCGTGCGCGAGATGATCCCGGGCGCGGGGATCGGTTTCGGTCCCGCGATCGACGACGGCTTCTACTACGACTTCGACGTTCCCGAGCCGTTCACGCCCGAGCAGATCGAGGCGATTCAGGAGCGGATGGACAAGGTCGTGGAGGCCGACTATGCCTTCGAGCGCCGCGTGGTCTCGCGGGAGGAGGCCCGCGAACTCTTCGCCGACGACCCGCTTAAGTTGGAGCGGCTCGAGGAGTTTGCCGAGGACGAAGTCATCAGCGTCTACCAGGACGGCCCCTTTCTGGACCTCTGTCGGGGGCCGCATGTGCCGAGCACCGGCCGCCTCAGGCACTTCAAGCTCCTGAGCGCGGCCGGCGCGTACTGGCGCGGGGACGAACGGCGCCAGATGCTGCAGCGGATCTACGGGACGGCGTTCTTTGCCGCGAAGGACCTGCGCAAGCACCTGCACCGCCTCGAGGAGGCGCGCAAGCGCGACCACAGGGTGCTGGGGAAGCGCCTCGACCTCTTCTCCATTCAGGAGGAGGTGGGCCCCGGCTTCGTCCTGTGGCATCCCGCCGGGGGGCGCGTGCGCAACACGATCGAGACTTTCCTCAGGGAGACGCTGGTCGAGCACGGCTACGAAATCGTCTTCACGCCCCACGTGGCCAGCGAGGAGCTGTACCGGATATCGGGCCACCTGGACGTCTTCGCCGACGACATGTTCCCGGCCATGGACGACGACGGGGATCGGTTCCGGATGAAGCCGATGAACTGTCCCCATCACTTCATGATCTACCGGTCGGCGATCCGGTCCTACCGCGACCTGCCCCTGCGCTTCGCCGAGCTGGGCACCTGCTACCGCTACGAGCGCTCCGGGGCGCTCCACGGAATGCTGCGCGTGCGTTCGTTCACGCAGGACGACGCCCACATCTTCATCCGCGAGGACCAGATCGAGGAGGAGTACGGCCGGCTGCTCGACCTGGGGGACTACCTGCTCAAGGTCTTCGGCTACGAGTACCGCACGGCTCTGTCCACCCGTCCCGAGAAGGCCATCGGCGACCCGGCCGTCTACGACGCGGCGGCGGACCGCCTGGCGGATGTGCTGCGGAACCGCGGGCTGGACTACGAGCTCGACGAGGGGGGCGGCGCATTCTACGGACCCAAGGTCGACATTCTGGTCACCGACGCGCTGGGGCGCGAGTGGCAGGGCGGCACCTTCCAGCTGGACTTCCTGATGCCGCAGCGTTTCGGGCTCGAGTACGTGGGCGCGGACAACCGGCGTCACCAGGCGGTGGTCATCCACCGCACGCTGCTGGGGTCGATGGAGCGCTTCATCGGGGGCCTGATCGAGCACTACGGCGGGGCGTTTCCGCTGTGGCTGGCTCCCGAGCAGGTCCGTATTCTGCCGGTGTCGGAGCAGTGGGCCGGGTCGGCGAGGGAACTGACCGGACAGCTGAGCGACGCGGGGCTCCGGGCGGAGATCGACGAACGTGACACGCTGGGCTACCGGATCCGCAGCGCCGAGACGATGAAGGTGCCGTACATGGGGATCGTGGGCGAGCGTGAGGCGGAGGCGGGCACCGTGTCGGTGCGGAAACGGGGCGCGAAGAAGAAGCAGGTGACGATGGAGCGGGGGGAATTCGTGCGGCGTTTGCAGAGCGAGGTGGAGAGCCGGGCGCTCGGGTAGGTGCCCGTGGACAGAATCTCGATGGGACGCCCTCCGGGCGGCACGCTTTGAATGCAGTCTTGCATACAGGCGGGTCGAGCGGTACTGTGCAGTGTCGGCGATTGTCGCCGACCATTTATTGGTGGGCATTTGTGTTGCAGGCAGGGCATTCCGCGGCGGGGCGGTCGCGTCCGCCCCTTTTCGGCCCTCCCGGGCCGCGCCACGGCTTGCGCCCGCGCAACAGTCTCAAGTCCTCACGACCACGAAGAACCTCTCCGGGAGCTTCGTGCGTCCGCGGTGCCCGAAGCGTCGACTCCGGGCTCTCCAACGGTTTCGGTCTCCACGGATCCGGGACCCCCCATGTAAGGAGGTGTGCCATGAAACGAAGTTTGGTACGAACGCTTGGCCTGGGGGTTCTGGCACTGATTGTGCCGGTGGCCCTCGCGGGCCAACAGACCGGTACGGTAACCGGTTCCGTCACGGACGCGATGAGCATGCAGCCGCTGGCGGGTGCGCAGGTCAGCATCGAGGGCACCAACCGCGGCGCGCTGAGCACTGCGGAGGGGCGGTTCGTCATGCTGAATGTCCCCGCGGGCACGTACACCATCCGCGTCCAGCTCCTGGGCTATGGCCAGGCTGAGCAGACCGCAACGGTGACCGCGGGCGGCACCGCGGCCGTCGACTTCGAACTCACGCAGCAGGCGATCGAGGTCGAGGGAGTCGTGGTCACCGCGCTCGGCATCGAGCGGGAGGAGCGAGCCCTTACCTACTCGGTCCAGACCGTGAGTACGGAGGCGCTCGAGCGGACTCCCGAGGTCAACCTCGTGCAGGCGTTGCAGGCCCAGTCCGCCGGCGTACAGGTGGTGCAGTCGAGCGGGCGGCCAGGGGCATCCTCCTTCATCCAGATCCGTGGACAGTCGACGTTCACGGGGTCGAGCCAGCCGCTCTTCATCATCGATGGCGTCCCGGTGAGCATCGACCTGGATCCGGAACGGGGAGGGAGCATCTACGGGCGCGGCCAGGCCGGCAACCGGGGTATCGACTTCGACATGTCCAACGTCGAGGAGATCTCGGTGCTGCGGGGAGCCGCCGCCACGGCGCTCTATGGCTCCAGGGCGGCGGCGGGAGCGGTGGTGATCAAGACGAAGCAGGGGCGGCCGGGCATGCCGGTCCGCTTCGAGTTCACCAGCTCGGCGCGCCTGGACGACCCGATCATCGCGGGCTACGTGACCGACTGGGCGGCGGGGCGTGACCGCTTCCTGTGCGACGGTCGGCTCCAGTCGGCGGGTGGCTACTGCCAGGCCGGGTACCCCACCGCGACCGGTTTCGAAACGCGCACAATCACGAGTTCAAGCTATCCGGGGTGGGGTCCGCACAAGGACAGCATTCCGCCGGAGGTGACCGCGGCATTGGGCGATGTCCTTTTCGAGGATACCCGCTCGCAGTTCTATCAGCAGGCCCGGACGCTGGAGAACTCCCTGCGCGCCACGGGCAGCCTGGGAGATGCGGGATCGTTCACGTTCGGCGTCTCCTACCTCGACCAGGGAGACATCACCCCGACGGGCAAACTGGAGCGGCTCAACCTGAGCGCGAACGTCAACCTGCAGATGTCCGACAGGCTGATGTCCACCACGAGCGTCCAGCGCGTCAACACGCAAAACCCCTGGCCGGCCGACTCCTGGGTCAGTGTCCATCACAACCTGCTGCACATTCCGCCCAACGTCGACATTCGGACGGCGTGGAACGACGACGGCACGCCGGTCATGTGGGGCACGAACAGCCCGCACTACCAGTGGGTAATGGAGAACGAGTACAGGGACAGCAACGTGAACCGCTGGATCGTCTCGCAGCGCTTCGCGGCGGAGATCGTGCCCGGCGTCAGGCTTTCGAACACCTGGGGCCTGGACACGTACCTGGACGAGCGGCGCACCTATCAGAACGAGCGGCCCTGGCGCACCGCCGACGGGCTCAATTCCGGCGGGACGCGGCAGGAGAAGCTCAGCCGCACGCAGATGAACAACGATCTGGTGCTCAGCGTGGACCAGCTGCAGTTCGGCGAGGACATCACCGTCAGCGGGCTGGTGGGCGGCAACATCTGGATGACGGACAACAGCCGCATCACGGGCCAGGGCTTCGACATCGTCATCCCGGACTACTACAACGTGGAGAACTTCCAGCGCCAGGACGTCTACGCCTCCCTGCCCGAGGAGCGACGCCTGCTCGGGGCCTATGCCCAGGCGACCGTGGACTACAAGGGCTGGTCGTACTTCACGCTGACGGGGCGTAACGACTGGAGTTCGACGCTTCCCAAGGAAGCGAACAACTACTTCTATCCCTCGGCGAGCGTGGGCGTCATCTTCACGGACGCCATGGATTGGCGTCCCTCATGGCTGCAGTACGGCAAGGTGCGGCTCTCGTACGCAAGGGTCGGGGCCGATGCGCCGCCGTACAGCCTGTCGTCGCGGTACTACGCCGCGAGCGCGCCGGGCGTACACCAGGGAAGCTACCAGTTCGACCCGACGACCATCAGCTTCCCGTTCCGGGGCCAGGTCGGGTTCATTCAGGGCACACAGCTCGGGAACCCGAACATCAGGCCGGAGTCGACATCGGAGGTCGAGGTGGGTCTCGAGCTGCGCGGGCTGAACAACCGCGCCAGCCTGGATGTGTCGTACTACGACAAGAAGAGCTATGACCAGATCTTCTCGGTGCCGGCCTCGGCGGCCAGCGGGTACACCAGGATCACCCGGAACGCCGGTGACCTCCGCAACAAGGGCTGGGAGGTCTCGGTACGCGGGCGGCCGATCCAGATGCAGGACTTCACCTGGGACCTGAGCGCAAACTGGACGCGCAACCGGAACTCGGTCATCGAGCTGGCGCCGGGCATCGACAATCTCCACCTGGCGGGCTACTCCTGGCCGAGCATCCGCATCATGGCAGGTCTGCCCTACGGTGTGATCTGGGGATACGGCTACCAGCGGAACTGCGTGCCGGAGACGGGCAACTATTGCTTCCCGGACCAGCCTACGGGCGCACTGATCCTCGGTGACGAGAACTGCGCGAGCGTCCGGTACAACCGGGCCGGAGACTGCTACGGCCTGCCGATCCGCACCCAGCGCCAGCTGCCCCTGGGCACCGCGCTGCCGGACTGGCTCGCGAACGTCAGCAGCGTCATCCGCTACAAGGGTTTCGGGCTGTCGAGCCTCTGGGACATGCGCAAGGGCAGTCAGATCCTCAACTTCGAGATCCAGTACACCACGGGCCGCAATGGCCGTCATATCCTCACGAACGACCGGTACTCCGTCGTCACCCTGGAAGGGATCAATCAGACGACCGGCCAGACGAACACGAAGTCGGTCGTGAAGGATCCGACGTTCTACGAGCTCATGTACGGCTACGACAAGCACGAGGGCCAGATCGAACCCGGCGGATTCATCAAGCTGCGTCAGGTCACGCTGTCGTACGACATCCCGCGAGACCTGCTGGGCCGCATCGGCGTCGACCGCGCCACGGTATACGCGACCGGTCGGAACCTGGGCGTGTGGTCGGACTTCTCCATGGGCGATCCGGAAGCCGACATCTCCGGTGGCTCCAACAGCGCCTGGCAGTACTACCGGCACTTCCCGGCACCCCAGACGAGAGGTTACACCTTCGGCGTCCGGACGAGCTTCTGACCCATTGGGACCAAAAGAAAGGAGAAGCGCCATGTTTGACATGAAAAAAGTCCCGATGGCCCGGACGGTGTCGGTCGCGCTCCTCGCCGTGTTCGCGGGTGGCTGCGAGAACTTCCTCGACGTCAATACCGACCCCAACGCTCCCGTAAACGCCCGCGTCGATGTCCGCCTGCCGGCGGTCGTCACGGGCATGGTCCACACCGTCTACTACGGCGACCCGGGGCAGTGGACGGTCGAGTGGATGCAGCAGACCTCGTACAACCGGGACTCGCGCGGCTACGACGAGCTCCAGCTCTACGAGGTGCAGGACAACTCCGCAAACGGGGCGTGGAGCTACCACTACGCCACGATGCTCAACGAACTCAAGCTCATGATGGAGGAGGTCGACCCCGACGCGGATGCGGCGTACTACGGCCTCGCCAAGTTCCTTTCCGCATGGGTCTGGCTCCACACGACGGACCTGTGGGGCCCCGTGCCCTTCACGGAGGCGCTCGACCCGGCCGTTCCGACGCCGGCGTACGACGACCAGCTTCCGACCATCTACGGGCAGGCGCTCGCGATGATGGACGAGGCGGTCGCCTCCATGAGACAGACGAGCCGAAGGACCCCGGGCGCCAACGACCTGCTCTTCAACGGTGACATGTCCCGCTGGGCGAAGCTGGCGCGCACGGTTCAGGCCCGGCACCAGCTCCGCCTGGCGTACGCTCCGGGCGAGAACGCGCAGGAGCGCGCACAGGCGGCGATCAGCGCGCTCGGCGAGGGCCTCACCAGCACCGCCGACGACGTCGTCTTCGAATACCCGGGAGGGGCCGGGGCACGTAATCCGCTATGGAGATACGTCGACCGGAACCTCCTGTTCGTTGCGAGTGGCATGACGGTCGAGATGCTCAAGGAGCGCAACGATCCCAGGCTGTCGATCATGGTGGAGCCGGCGGTCAAGGACATGGAGGCCGGGCAGATGGTGTACCGCGGCCACTACAACGCGGACGAGCCCGCGGCCGATTCCACGATATCCGAGGTCGGGCACTTCTTCACGGCCGAGGACGCGCCCCTGAACGTCGCCAGCTATGCCGACGCGAAGTTCACGGAGGCGGAGGCGCGGCTGATTCTGAGCGGTCCCGGGGCGGCCGACGCCCCGTACCGGGAAGGCATCCGTGCCATCATGGAGAAGTGGGGTGTGGACGCGGCGGACATCGATGCCTACGTGGACGCCCGGCCGATGCTGGCGTCGCTGCCCAACCCGCTCGAGGAGATCATCCGCGAGAAGTGGATTGCCAACTACCTGACCATCGAGCCGTGGAACGACTGGCGGCGCACGGGCTTCCCCTCGATCGAACCCGTGCCGAATGCATTCCTTCCCGCCATTCCGGTGCGGATCCGCACGCCCGAGTCGGAGCTGGCCAGCAACTCCGAGAATGTCACGGCCAGTGGCGTCGACCCGGGCCTGCAGGGGATGTTGTTCACGGGACCCTCGGTGTGGTGGGGCGGGTCGCCCCCGGCCGGTCTGACGGGAGGCAACTAACAGGCCTGCTGCCGCCCGGCCCGGGCCAATGGCGCTGATGGGCGCGAATTTGGTCCGGGCCGGTGCGGTGGGGTGAGTTGCGCGCACGGTCGGTCGAGGCAACGCTTCAGCGGATCTGGGGTCCGAGGCAACAACTGGATTCGTGGAGGGGACGTGGTTAAGAAGCACGGCTGGATCGTTCGGTGGGCGCGTGGCTCGGCCCTGCTGATCGCCGGGTTCTTCTCGGCGACGGCGTGTGTGACGTACACACCGGTCGATCTGGCCCTCGTGCCGCCCGGAGAGGAGGTGCGGGTTCGGCTCACCGACGACGGGGCCGTGCGCGCTTCACGACACCTGGGGCGGATCAGGACCGAACTCGACGCCGCCGTGACTCCGCAACCACCGGACTCCGTGGCCGTCGTCGTGTGGCTCGGAAAGCACTACCCGGGCACCCAGTTCGAGAACGTGCGCGAGACGATCGTCCTGCCCCGGCACGAGGTGAGCGATCTCCACCTCCGGAGGATGTCCGTCAAGCGGACGGTGGTCGCCCTGACCGGTGCGGCGGCCGTGTTCGCGCTTCTCGTGGACCAGATATTCCTTCAGGAAGACCCGAACCGCCCCCCCGAGATCGACGACGAGAATCCACCGCCGGCCGGCATGACACTGTTTCGCATTCCCCTTGGGTGGCCGAAAGGATAGCACCAATGAAAACAAGACTTCCTGTTCTCGCCGGGCTGGGCCTGGCCACCCTCGTTGCGGTCGCGGCGTGCGCCACGGGCGTCGGTTCCGGCGGCGGGGCCCAGAGGAACTCGATCAGCGGGGGCGAACTCGCCGCCACAAACAGCCAGACCGTGTTCGAAGCGCTGCAGCTGACGCGGCCCGAATGGCTGACCGGACGCGGGGCCGTGTCCGCAACCAATGCGGCCGAGGCACGCGCCAACGTGTACATGTACGGCACACGCGTCGGTGACCTCGACTACCTCCGGCAGGTGTACGTGGTCGACGTGGCCGAACTCCGCTACTGGCCGGCGGGCGAGGCCAGCGCCCGTTTCGGCATGGGGAATCCCCGGGGCGTGATCGAGGTCATTCCCCGGTAGCAGTCCGTGGATAAAGCCGCCCGAGCACCGAGAGCGGCGAGGCGCCGGGCCGGCAAGGCGCGACGAAGGGCCAGTAGCAGCGCTACGGGCCCGAGGAACAACGCAGAGCGCGGCCCCGACAAGTCAAAATGTAAAGTAAACATGACATTGTGTAAACTCTGATTTACAGCGTGACGAGGTGAGGCCGGGCGTCCGGCCCGGATGCATCGCCGCTCGAATGCCGGGAGGATTTTGTCCACGGGCTGCTCCAGGCGGGCCGGTCGGCTTCCGTCAGGATCCCGGGGACCGCGTCGGGCGGATGTGGATCGCCGCGCCGCCGGCGACTCCGGCCATGAGCGCGGGGTAGCCCTCCCGGCCGACTCGAAGGAGTTTCAGTCGGCCCACTCGTCCCTCCAGCCAGAGCCCGCTGCCGATTGGCGGCTCCGCGCCGAAGCCGCCCGCTCCGTCGCCGCGGAGGAACAGGCCGACGCCGGCATCCAGCCCGGGCACGCTGTGTTCGAACGCATCGAGATTGCCCGCCAGAACCAGGTCGATGGCGCCGTCGCCGTCGAAGTCGGCGGGAACGGCGCCGGTGACGGCCGAGATCTGGGCCGTGCGCGGCAGTGCGCGAGGGTCGAAACGGCCGCCTCCGTCGTTTGCCAGGTACGTGGTGGCCAGGGTGCGAACCTCCAGCCGGTCCGCCGCCGCCATCCTCTCCGGTCCGAGGATTTCAGGCAGCGTTGAGCGCGCGAATGCGTCGAGCGTGGGTTGGATCTGCGGGACCCAGGGCAGCATGGTCGCCATGCGGTCCCGTCCGAACCACGGGTAAAGACGGCCTGCTTCGTGATACGCGGGCACGCGTTCGCTCTGCCCGTCGCCGTTGAAGTCGCCCACGTATAGCTCGAACGGCCGCTCGGCCGAGGGGCTGTAGGGATAGTTGAGGCCGACGTTGCCGGCGACGATGTCGAGGTCTCCATCGCCATCGAAATCGGCTGCGGCCAGGGTCTGCCACCATCCGGTGAGGTCGGCGAGACCCGCCTCGAGCGTTGCGTCGCGGAGGCGCGCTCCGTCGTTCAGCAGCAGGGTCGGGGGCATCCACTCTCCCGCCACCAGCAGGTCGAGCGTGCCGTTGCCGTCCAGGTCCGCCCACAGGGCGTCCGTTGCGGTTCGCAAGTCCGCGAGTGCCGGGGCCACCTCGGCGGTCACGTCCGTGAACGACCCACCGCTGTTGCGCAGCAGGCGGCTGCCCGTCGCCGCTGCGCTGCCCGGCACGCTGTAGCTTCCGACGAAGAGGTCCGTGCGGCCGTCGCCGTCATAGTCGCCCGGGGCGAGGGTCGGTCGCTGGCCTGTCCCTTCCGCGGGGACCGCCGGCGCTTCGCGGAAACTCCTGCCCCCCGCGTTCAGGAACAGGCGATGGTGGTGCCCGGCCCTGTTCAGGGCGGCGGCATGGCCCGACACCGTCCAGATGTCGTTCAGGCCGTCGCCGTCAGCGTCGAAGATTGCGGCGGCGGCGGTCTCCGACATGGCTGCGGCGGCTGGTAGTTCCGCCAGGACCGTGAACGCTCCGTCCCCGCCCTGGAAGTACACGCGCGTGGGCTGGTTGTCGCTGCCGCCGAAGACGAAGTCGTCGAGCGCGTCGCCGTCCAGGTCTCCCGCCGCCAGGGCGACGATCTCCCGCCGCGAGGGATACGGTTCCAGGGAGGCGTCCGTCACGGACAGGCTCGCCGTGTGGCGCGGCGGGGGCTGTAACCGGGACGTGGCGTCGGCAAAGAGGGGTGTGGGGCCGGGCGGCGGTGGCGCGGGCGGCCGCGCATCCGAGTGGTCAAGCTGGAGCGTCACGTCAGCCGCCACTGCGATCCGCGTCTCCACGGATCCGTCCGGCCAGCGAACCTCCACGGTGTCCGCCGTCGTACGCTCGCCGAGGCCGAAGTGCAGGACCGGTTCCACGGACGACTGGTATCCGCGGGTGAGCTGCATCTCCTGAAGTTGCCGGGTGTCGCCGGTGGCCAACCTCACCCGGGCTCCGATGCCGAACGGGTTCGCCGGGGGGCCGCTCAGCCTGACGCCGAGGAAGTGAGCCCCCGCCGTCTCGCTCGCGCTGTTCCCGGTCTCCCGCACGTTGTTCCTGTAGACGAAGGCCTGCTCCTGCACGTTGCTCACGATCAGGTCGAGGTCGCCGTCCCGGTCGAGGTCGGCGTAGGCCGCCCCGGTGGAGTACGCCGGCTGGTCCAGTCCCCAGTCGGCCGCCATGTCGGTGAAGGTCAGGTCCCCCCGGTTCCGGAAGGCGAAGTTGGCCGTCCTGCGGCGGGGCATGTTCCCGATGAGCTCCAGGATGAGCGCCTCCGTGACGCGCCCTTGTGAGGCCTGAACCTCGGCCATGCGCCGCTCCATGTACGCGTCGAAGTCGGGGTTGATGCTCACGCCGGCCATGCCGTTGGTGACGAGCAGGTCCTGCCGTCCGTCGTTGTCCAGATCCGCGAGAAGCGCGGCCCAGCTCCAGTCGGTCTGGGCGACTCCCGCGAGATACGCCACATCGGAGAAGACGGGGATGTGGCCGTCCGGGGTCCCCCGATTCCACTGCAGCGCGTTGGCCATGTACTGGCGGTGCAGCCCCTCGCGGGCCAGAAGCGCGAACCGCTCCTGCTCCCGGCCGGTCTCCCGCGTCTTGCGGCCGTAGTGCGTCGGCAGTTCCATCTCGAGAACCGCCAGGTCCAGCCAGCCGTCTCCGTCGACATCGCCGATGTCCGAGCCCATCGACGAGAGCGGGATGTGCCCCATGGATCGGTCGATCACGTTCTGGAAGGTTCCGTCCGCCCGGCCCAGATAGAGATAGTCGGGCCCCGAATAGTCGTTGGCGACGTAGATGTCGGGGAGGCCGTCGTTGTTGAGGTCGCCGACGCTCACGCCCAGACCGAAGCCCAGGTTGGAATCGGCCAGCCCCGCTTCGGAGGCGACCTCGACGAAGCGGCCGCCGTCGTTGCGGTACAGCTTGTCCACCTCGAGGGGCGAGCGCCCGGTCTCCAGCTGCAGCAGCGTCCGGTAGGCGGGGATGCCGTGGTTCAGGAGGTACATGTCGAGGTCGCCGTCGCGGTCGCTGTCGAAGAACGCCGCCTGCGTGGAGTACGCCGGATCGTCGAGGCCGTAGGCAGCGGCCTCTTCGGCAAAGACGGGGACGCCGGCTTCGTCCCCGTGGTTGACGAACAGCACGTTGCGCCGCAGGTCGTCCTCTCCGAAGGGGCCTGACTGGCTGACGTGGATGTCGAGGCGGCCGTCGGCGTTGATGTCGACCAGCGTCACCCCGGTGGCCCATCCGTCCGGGGGGCCGCCGACCCCGGCCCGGTCCGTTACATCCTCGAACCGCAGCCCGCCGCGGTTCAGATACAGGCGGTTCGGACCGATGTTGGCCGTGAAGTAGAGATCGGGCAGGTCGTCGCCGTTCAGGTCTCCGGCCGCCACGCCCGCGCCGTTGTAGTAGTACTGGTAGGCCAGCCCGTTTCGCGCCGTGGTCTCGGGCAATCGGTTCACGAAGGTGACGCCGGTCGCGGACGAGGGCATCAGGGTGAAGAGCGGCGCGGATGGGCGTTCCGGTTCGTCCGGTTGGTCCGGCCCGCCCGGTTCGTCCGGTCCCCGGGGGTCGCAGCCGGCCGCGGCGAGGGCCAGCAGCAGCGGAAACAGGGCTGGCTGACGCGGCAGAGGCATGGGTTTCATGACTGGTCGGTGCGGGGAGCGGGTACGCCACGTATTGTACATGACTATCAGGCTGCGGCGAATCCGGCGATCCCCGCGGGCAGGCGGCCGTGGCGTCAGCCGCGTGTGCGGCACTCCGGGAGGAGGGTATACCCGTGTGCAGATTGTTGCTTGTCCCCATGGCGGGTGTTTTGCTCCTCGCCAGCGCCGCGGATTCGGCACTGGCCCAGGAGCGCCGGCAGCGTACGGAGGCGGAGGCCCGGGCGGCGGCCGAGCGCAACCGGGCGGAACGCGCCAGGCTCGAGGCCGAGACCGGCCAGCCCGTCGCGCTCATCCACGACTACGTGCAGGCCACGGTCGGGCCCGTGCCCGAAGAACTCGGGGTCGATGGGTTCTACCAGAAGTACGTGGACGCGGACGGCATTCCGGTGCTCTCGTCGACCAAGGTGCCGGACATCGCGCTGCTGGTCGTGCGCGACATCATCAACACGATGCTGGTGGCGCGGCCGGACCTGCGGGCATCGATGATCGAGCGGGATTGGCGCACGGGCGTGATCGCAGAGGTCGAAATGACCATGGACATTCCGGAGTACGGAATGCGCAAGCGGCCGGGTGCGCCCAGGGACGAGCCGATCATGCAGGCGGACCGGGACTACCATGCCAACCGGTCGCGCGGACTGGGCGGCAACCCCACGACGGGGGCGGAGGAGAACATCCTCGGCTACCCGGACACCCGGTATTTCGGCGAGCACATCTTCGTGCACGAATTCGCCCACGCCATCCACAGGGCGATCCGCGACGTCGACCCGGGAATGGCAGAGGAGATCGTCGCCGCCTACGATGCCGCGATGGCCGCGGGCAAGTACGAGCACGCGGACGGCCGCAGGCACTACGCGACCACGAATCCGAACGAGTACTGGGCGGAGGGGGTCCAGTGGTGGTTCTTCTCCAACTACGGAGAGTGCTTCACCGGCGATGTTACCGTGGAGTCGCCGGAAGAATTCCTGGCCTACGACCCCGTGCTCGGCGAGCTGCTCGGACGCGTCTTCAACACGCACCACATCCCCATGGACATCTTCCACGGGAAGCGGATCCGGCCGGTGACCTGTCCGGAGCAGCCGGGCGCGCGTTAGGCGGAGTCCGTTGCGCGGATGATCCGGTCGAGGAGCGGGAAGTTACGGTCGAGGTATTCGTTGCCGCCCTCGACGATGGGGCCCTGGCGACCCTGCCTGACGCCGCTGCCGGACTGCTCTCCGTAGCCGGCGTAGAGGCGGTCCAGCACCTCCATGCCCTCGATCACCCGCCCGAAGATCGCGAAGGGCTCCGCGTCGTTGCGCGTATTGTCGCCGAGGTTGATGTAGATCTGGGTGTTGCGGGTGTTCGGCTCGGGCGACATGGCGAAGGCCAGCGTCCCGCGAACGTTGCTGCCGTGGGCCGGGTCGTCGGGGATCTGCCGGTCGAGCCACGCGGCGTTCACCCGCGGATCGCCGTGGAGCCCGAACTGGGCGATGTACCCCTCGCTGACGCGGTGGAATCGGGTGTCGTCGTAGTATCCCAGCCGCACGAGGTTGTAGAACCGGTCCGCGCCGATGGGCGCCTGGTCCCGGACCAGCTCCAGAACGAAATCTCCCTTGCTGGTCTCGAAGCGGGCGTGCCACACGGGTGGTGAGGGACGGGTCCACTCCGGATTGGATGGGTTGAGGAGCAGGGCGGCGGGGTCGGCACGGACAGTAACCACGCCTGAGCCCGCGGTCCCGTCCACGGGAACGTCGAAGCTGGCGGCGGCCCCTTCGTCCACCTCGAACGACGCGATGGCCCGGCCGTCACCCGGCACGTCCGCACCCTGCCGGTCCTCGCGCATCACCAGGTAGGTTCCGGCGGGCAAGCCGGCCACGCGCACGGTGTTGACGTGCGCCGCCGGGTTGCCGGTTTCGAGCTCGAAGCGCAGTTCCGCGAGGTCCTCCGTGAACGCGATGGGCCTGCCCGCCGCAAAGCGGTCCACCTCGGTTTCCATGTGGAGGCGCCCGCCCGCCAGCAGCGCGTGGAAGCGCCGCCGCACGCCGTCCCGCGGCACGACCTCGATTCGGCCGGCCGCCCCGGACGCCTCCTGGCCCGGTGCCTCCCGCCAGGTGCCGCCGAAGCAGAAGCGTCCGAAGATGGGGTCGTCGGCGATTACGGTGCGGGCGCAGCGGAGGCCGCCGCAAAAGCCCAGGTCGATTTCGCACGAGTAGTACCACGAGCCGCGCGCGTGCGGCTGGTCGAGCCAGGTCTCTCCGTACGGTGCCGGCTCGAACCCCCCGCCCGCTCCGCCGTCGTTCTCCGGGCCCGGATACCAGTAGCCCTGGCCGGATTCCGGTGTGCCCGTGTTCATCAGCGCCCAGGCGCTCAGGAAGGACGCGTAGCCGAGCCTGACGTACGGCCACGGGTCCTCCGCGTGGTGGAGCCCGTAGTCGAGCACGCTCCAGCCCCCCATCTGCGACATGTAGGTGAGCGTGTACGAATTCCCGCCGGAGCCCCGTATGTCGGAGCCGAGCAGGTAGTACGCGTTCTCCAGCCAGCCGCGGCAGAACACGTTCGCCGCCATCTGCACCTCCATGAATTCCTGCGCGGCCTCCAGCGAAATGCGCGTCGAAGGCGGATAGTCGACCCATCCGACGCGGACCTCGCGGGGCTCCTCCGGCCCCCCGGCGTCGGCCACCGCCAGGGCGTACTTCGCCAGCGCGTGCGTCTCCTCGAAGCCGGTGGTGTCGAACGGATACTCCGAGCGGAAGAGGTCGGGCCGGTCGGTCACGAAGGTTCGCACCTTGCGTTCCCAGTGCGGGAGCAGGCGCTCGGCCTCGGCGCGCATCCCTTCGGCGAGGAGCGCACCGACGACGTCCTGGACGACCAGCCCGTTCATGAGTCCGGTCTCGTAGGCCGACCAGCGCTCGATCTCCCAGGGGATGGTGAAGAGGGCCAGGGCGGTTCCGTAGGCGCGCATCAAATATTGATGCGCGGTCATCGCGGTGCGGATATGAGGGTGATTCCTCGCGACCCGGTACATGCTCAGGTACATGAGCGTGATGTGCGGATAGTCGTAGATCCGCCACAGGTGCTGCCTGCCCGCCCGTCCGGGATCGTCGCTCTCGCGGTTCGTCTTCCAGTCGGGAATGCCGTAGATGCCGTAGGCGAAGGTTTCCTCGGTGGTCCGCTGCAGCCCGCCCCAGACGAAGTTCTCGATGTAGTAGTCGAGCGCCTCCACCTCCTGCTGCACGGGGAACTCCGCGTTCTTTGAGGCGAGGAAGGCCGGTTTGCTCAGCCCGGGGTCGTCGCAGGTGACCTCGTAAATGCGCCAGCCGACGATACGGTCGTAGTTGTCGGGTCCCAGCATGACGTGCGTGTCCATGGCCCATTCGGCCAGGAGGCCGTCGTACCAGAGGGAGGGGTCGCGGTGTTGGTGGGCGGCGATGAAGGCGCCGCGCTTGGCGATGAGGGTTTCGAGCGGCTCGGTGGCGAAGAACTCCAGATGCATGTGGCGGCCGTCGCCGAACCGGACCGTGAGACGGTTCTCGCCGAGCCGTGAGAAGGCGACTTCGTAGATGACGGCATCGCCGGTATCGCCCGCGCGGCGGAGGTCGGTTGCCGCGGGGTGCTCCGCGTCGACGCCGTGGATTTCCTCCCGCGAACGCAGGGCGATGCGGGCGTGAAGGTCGGTCGGCACGGTCATTCCCGGCACCACCTGCACGTCAACCAGTCCCTGCTCGACCAGAATGTCCCGTGCGTGGTCGTAGTCCTCCGCCCAGCGCATGGTGAAGGAGTAGGACCGTTCTGCGCCCGGCTCGAGCGTCTGTGCCGTGTTGGGTTGCCGCCAGTTGCAGCCGCGTTCCGCCGCGACCGCTCCGGCCGCCGCGGAGTGGATGAAGACCTGGTAAACCTCCTGCGCCTCCCAGTATTCGAGCTTGGTGTGCGCGTCGGGCGTCAGCATCAGGTAGGGGCCGACGCTGTTGCCGCGGTTCCATACGAGATACGAGCCGTGCCCGGCGACCAGGCTGTGCTTCAGCACGGGCGGGGACGGGTTCGGCTCTCCTCGTGTAGGGCGGTTGCGGTTGATGGGGAGGGGAATGGCGATGTCGCCGATCTCCAGCGGTCGGCCGGTCGGGTTGCGCACGCCGATCGTCCACCGGATCGAGTCCTCGGCGACGGTGAAGCGGATGTCGACTTCCGGCGCCGACGATCCGGAGGCTGCAGCCACCCGGGTGCGCTGTTCCACACCGCCCGTTCCCGTGCTGACGGTTCGGCGCGCCGCTTCGCCGCCGGTGTCCAGTTCCTCCCAGGCGCCGGTCGCTTGGCGGTAGCGGAGGACGACGTCTCCGAGACGCGAACCGGGCGCCACGTACTCGGTGGGGACGGTGTCGTCGGCGCAGCGCAGGCTGCTGATCGCCCCGTCCTCGAAGGCCACGGCGAACCGGGAGGCTTGGGCGGTTCGGGGGGTGCCGGCGGTTGGTGAGCGGGTGAGTGCGGTCGCCGGGGCGTCCATCGCCGCGCCGAGGGTAGTGAGGCCGGCCGCCTGGAGGAATTCGCGGCGGCTCGGGCCGGTGGTGTCTTTGCGACTCATGAGATCGGCTCCCCGGCGCCCCAGATGTCGCCGACGGTGAAGCCTTCCGGAAAAGGGTCTTCCGGATCGACCACGTACTGTGCGAACCCGGTGATCCAGGCGTGGCCGCTCAGGGTCGGGACGACGGCGGGGTAGGGACCCACGCGCGTCTCGCGCACCAGGCGGCCGGTGAACACGGTTCCGAGGATGCCCTCGTGATGGAAGTCCTCGCCCAGCGCCAGTTGGCCCTTGGCGTGCAGCGCGGCCATCTTGGCGCACGTGCCGGTCCCGCACGGCGAGCGGTCCAGGGCACCTGTCCAGGATGCGGGCCGATCCCAGTCCAGCGTCCCCGTCGACACCACCGCGGCGTTCTTCAGCGTGGCGTCCGCGCGAGTGGGCGGCCCCGAGATGACCCCGATAGTGATCCCGGCGACCTCCGGATTCTCCGGGTGCACGGCGGGCAGTTGCTCGCGCGCGGCCGCCTTGATCATCTCGCCGACGCGGGTAATCTCGCCGGCGCGCTCCGGCACGAGCTCCAGCCCCAGCGGCTCCGCGTCCGCGATCACGTAGAACATGCCGCCCCATGCGACGTCGACGGTCACCGGACCGAGGTTCGGCACCTCGATGGCCGCGTCGGTGTGGACGGCGAAGGCGGGTACGTTCTCGAAGGTGACGCGCCTGACCTTGCCCGCCGCGACATCGGCCTCTACCCGGATCAGCCCGGCGGGCGCCTCCAGGACGAGCGAGGTTCTCGGTTCCTCCGCCTTCACCATGCCGGTCTCGATGAGCGCGGTTGCCACGCAGATCGTGTTCGTGCCGGACATCGGGGGGTACTCGGTCTGCTCCATGATGACGAAACCCGCATCCGCCTCGGGGCGCGTCGGCGGCAGGATCAGGTTGCAGTTGGCGGCCGGGTATCCACGCGGCTCGCGAAGCATGCGCTTGCGCAGATGGTCCTTCTGGGCCTGCAGGTACTGCATCTTCTCGAACATGGTCGCGCCGGGCACGTCGAGCACGCCGCCCACGATGACCCGACCCGGCTCCCCGTCGGCGTGCAGGTCCACCGCCTGGATGACTTCAGTCACGCGCATCGGTGCCATCCGACTCGAACTTCGGCTTCAGCTTCGGCTGGCCCCCTTGGCCCCGCTGCCCCGCCTCTTCGGCGCTTCGCGGTCATCGGTCGAGGCCCAGGAACGTGCGCGCTTCCGACAGGTAGCGGTCCGGCGCTCCCGCTGCCTCCAGTCGGCGGAAGTGGCGCCGGGCGTCCGCGACACGCCCTTCTTGCGCGTGGAGCCGGACCAGCGCCAGAAGCGACGGAAAGTTGAACCGGAAACGCGCCACCGCTCGCTCGTGATGCTCGACCGCACCGTCGAGCTCGCCGTCACGTTCGGCAAGCATGCCGGCGCGGGTGAACACCCGGGATGCCGTCGGTTCGTCGAAGGTGCCAACCGGCGCGAATCCGCCGCCCCGAAAGACGAACTCGACCGGAGCCGGCTCCCGGACCATCATCAGCCCCCGCTCGAGGAGCGCGCGCGACTCGTCTTCGTCCACCCCGTCGAGCAACGCGCTGAGCATCACGATGGCGCTCAGCCGGGAACCCTCGCGTTCGAGCACCCGTTCGAGCTGGCGCCGTGCTTCCGCCGCGTCGCCATCGTGCGCCGCGAACTCCGATTGGACCTCCAGGACGCGCGGGTCGTCCGGATCCAGCAGCTGTGCCGTAGCGAGGTCCTCGCGCCCGGAATCGGGCCTTCCCGTTCGCAGTTGCGCCAGCGCCAGCTCCGCCCAGGCCGATGGATCCCGGCGATTGATGTTCTCGAGCGTGTGCCGGAGCGCCTGCTCGGCTCCCTCGTAGTCTTCCCGCAGCATTCTGCCGCCTGCTCTCAGAATCCAGGGGTTCGCGATGCCGCCGTACGGATTGGGCGACTCCTCGATGCCCAGCGCCGCATCCAGGGCCAGTTCCATGCTGTCGAGCCTGCCGGCGAAATGGTGGACGTCGGCGAGCCTCAGCAGCGGCTCGGCGGAACCCGGATGGAGCTCGGCGGCAGTGCTCAGGAGCGCGGTGGCGCGCCGGTGGTCGCGCGTCTCCAGAATCACGTCCTCGGCGAGCCCCGCGTAGCCGGCGATGGCCTCGGGGAAGGCCTCGATGGACATGCGGTGCAGACTTCGCGCCTCGGCGTAGTTGCCCCGGAACCGATGCGTGCGCGCGAGCAGATCCAGAAGACCGGGGTGGTCGCCGTAGCGCCTCAGCGCCTCCCGCGCCGCCCCGGCGGCCCCGGTCAGGTCTCCCGCCCGGAGCAGCGTGTTCCCGTTCTGCCGGGCCGCGCGCACCTCGACATCCAGGTAGCTGTCGCGCCGGTTGACCCGGCCAAGGAATTCGAAGAGCGCGGGGTCCCTTACACGCAGGTGATCCCGGGTGTGCTTCGAGGTCCCCCGCTGATCCTTGAACTTGACCTCCGAGATCAGGGCCTCGGCCGCCTGCGCGAGGTACTCCATCTCGTTGAAGTCGGCGTAGTAGTCCAGCGTGCGCCGCTCCGCCTTCGCCGTCTGGAAGAGCCGCGCGACCTCGGCCCGCAGACTGTCGGGAAACATGCCGTGCACCTGGTGCGTGAACTCGTGCGTAACCACGTTCCAGCGCTGATACCGCACGTCACGCACCCATTCCTCCCCGCCGACGGCGTGGAATCCGCCCTGCCCCTTGACGTCGTCCCAGAGCCGCAGATCGAAGGTCCGCGTCCCCCGGGTGCGCTCCTTGTGGGGCGACTGCCAGAGCAGCTTGTGAAACGGCAGCAGGTGGAAGGTGGCGCCCGCGACCGCGAGGGCGGGCAGGTAGTTGCTGAAGGGCTCCACCGACAGGCGCACGATCTTCCGCAGCTCTTCGTCGAGTCGCTCGTAGTCCGGAAACACCTCCCGCAAGCCGGGCGGCTCCGGCGCATCGCGCTGCTCGAATAGCGCGCGCATCTCGTCCAGCCCCACGATGGCGCGGTCCCGCATCCGGCGAAGCGCATAGCTGATCCCGTAATGGGCGAGACCGTGTCCGGGATGATCGGCGACGATGCGCTCGAACCAGTCCAGCGCGGTCTCGAAGTCTCCCAGGTGATAGTGCGCCGTGCCGATGCCCATGAGGGCGACCGTGTTCCCGGGGTCGGTGGCCAGAACCTCGCGGAACGGGGCCAATGCCTCCCGGTACCGCCGCGCCAGCAGGTGTCCGTCGCCAAGTGCCAGGAGTTCGCCGACCGGACCTTCGAATTCGCCGGGATCCGCCGGCACCGAGTCGTAGCCGAGGAGCGATCCGCCGTTGCCGAGGTAGGAGTGAGCGGATTGGGAGAAAGGGTCGAGGTCGATTGCCAGTTGAGCGTGCCGGTACGCTTCTTCGAGGTTGCCGTCGCTGCGGAGGACGGAGGCCAGCGCGGCGTGTGCGTCGGCGGACAGGGAATCGGCGGCGACGGCCCCAAGCACGGACGCTCTCCAATCGGCGTTGGCCTGGGCCTCGCGATGAATGCGCGCGGCCAGCAGGTGGCCCGAGGCGAGGGACGGGTCCAGGGTCAGCGCCTGTTGCAGGAGTTCCCGCGCGTCCGCGTGCCGGTCCGTCCAGAACGCGACCTCGGCCAGGCCCAGGACCGCTTCCGCCGAGGACGGGTCCCTCTCGAGCAGTCCGGCGAAGATCGTTTCCGCGGCGACCAGATCCATTTTGTCGAGGGCCAACCGCCCCGCAAGAAGGACGACGCGGGGACTTTCCGGGGCCAGTACGAATGCCTGTGCCAGGGTCAGGGCCGCGTCGCCGAAGCGGTACTGGCGGCGACGAAGGCTCGTCAGGGCAAGCAGCGGTTCGAGCTGGTGCGCATCTTCGGCGACCAGCTTCCCCAGGATCGAATCCGCCTCCTCGTAGTGGCCGGCCTGCATGCGCAGCGCCGCCATTCGGCAACGGAGTTCATGCGGCGCGGGCCGGTCCTCGATCAGACGCTCGGTCGCGGCCGTCGCGGAGTCCAGTTGCGCGCGGGTCCGAAGCGGCTCGGCGCACCCGGAGTCCTGGACTGCGAGCGAGAGCGTGAGCGCCGCGACGACGTTCATCGTTGGCCCACCAGCACGACCACGGCGGGTTCCTCATCCAGCGGCACCACGTAGGCGCCCCGCTCCATCTGAAACGCCTCGGCCGGCGCGATGCGCCCCACGCCTTCAACGGCAGCGGGCTGCTCGACGCGCAGACGCGCGCTGGGCACGGCCGCCGTAGCCGGCGAGAGCGTCACCCGGACCCCCCCTCCGGACCAGGCGACGGCCTCGAATGTGCCCGCGTCGAGCGTGAGCCAAAGACCGAGCGGCGCCAGGTACACCCGTGAACGGGCGGCGTCGAGGGGAGTCACAAGGACCGAGCCCGCGGCGACCCTCAGGTTCCCGCCGAACGCCAGCCAGCCGAACTCCGGGTCGTTGACGACATACGTGCCCGTGCCCACCGCGTGCCCGAAGAACCCGGGCCCGTAGTCGCCGGAGTAGCCATCGATCCGGAGCCTCGACGGATGGGCGTGAAAGGCGCTGGGACCGAACCCGTCCTGCGTGACGTTGGCGATGCCGCCCATCATGCCGGCATGTCCCACGCGCAGCAGGTGGAGGTCGTCGGGGCGGCTGCGATACTCCGACAGCACCGGAATCGCATTCAGCGCCGAGCCGTAGTGGTGGAGCTGGCGCTCAACCCCGCGCAGTTTGCCCGCGTACATGAAGTCCCAGTACCTGCGTGCGCTCCCGTTGTATCCCCAGTGCGGCACCGTCGGCATGTACCCGAGGATCGCGTTCAGCGTCACCATCGCCTTCTCGTCGAAGCCGAAGTACCTGCACCAGGCGTAGACCTCTTCCTGCCCGGTCGAGTCCCACGGCATCTCGCTGCCGAAGGGATAGCCGAGTGAGCGCCACACTTCGGCGCGCGCACGCATCGTCTCCTCGAGCGCGGCGGCCTGCTCCACCCAGCCCTCCCGCTGCAGGTCGAGCAGGATCAGGAGGAAGACGGTCCCGTCCATCTGGCCGAACTGGGCGTACTGCGGCGCGTGCTCGACCATGGCCACACCGGTTCGCCACGCGCGATCGAGGTACCAGTCCCAGGGATGATTGGTGACCAGCCCCTCCCGGTTGCGGGCCAGGCGGTAAAGGACCCAGTGCAGCGCGGCGACGTGGGGATAGTTGTAGGAGCGGACGGCGGTCATGGCGTGTTCGCGGTCCCAGCTCGACCAGCCGCCGTAGCGGACTTCGTCGCTGTAGGTGCCCTCGGGCATGTCATCCGGCTCGTAGTAGAACAGGCTCTTGCGGACGCCGTAGGCGAGCTCGCCCTCGTCGTACTGCAGCCCGCCCCACACCACCTCGTCCACGAAGCGCTGCATCTTCGCGAGTTCGGCCGGATCGGGCTGGACGAGCTGCTTCATGATCGCGGCCAGCCACGAACCCGACCCGCCCTCGTCCCCCAGGCCTGCGATCCAGGCCCTGTTGTCCTCGGTGACGTGGCTGCGCTCGTCGTAGTCGTAGCTGATGACCGAGGGGCTGCGTCCGAACGGATCGCCGGGCCTCTCGAACCACTGCTCGGTGGTGAGAAAGCGGCCCAGGTCGGCGACCGCCTCGCCGGCCGGCTTGATGACCCTGTAGTGGATGGTCTGCGCCAGCCCGTCCTCGTACGTGACGGTCAGGCGCGCGCGCCCCCACGCCCGTCCGCGCACGTCGTAGGCAAGCCAGCCGGACGCGGCCGGGTCGGCGCCGGCCGTTGCGAGCAGACCTGGCGGGTTCACTGAGCGCGTGATCGTGAGTGCCCCGGGCGGCTCCACCTGGAGCGACCGCACGCCGGCCGGGTGCCCAAGGAACAGCCGGGCCTCGATGTCCATCGGCAACACGTAGCCGGGCACCCCCACGGCGACCGGCCGGCGGCTCGCAAGCAGCGTGGATTCGATCGCGCGAATCTCGTCGGCCACGAGGAACTCGACGCCGTACGAGCGGCTCTCGCCCGGGGCCAGCTTGGCCGAGGTCGGCGGATTCCACGGATCGGCGTCGCTCCACTCGTCCTCCGCGTAGGCGAGGCTGTGCGCCACCCACTCGTGGAAGCCCTCGAAGGTGACGCCGCGGCGGGTGGGGTCGCTGAGCAGCGGGTTGTAGGCTTCGAAGGGCGTGTCGCCCAGCGGCACCACGAGCAGCACGGGCCCGTGACCGCTCAGGCGGGTGACCTGGATGTACCCGGCGTCCCGTCCGATGTAGGGGTCGGAGAACGAGGACACCGCGTGGGCTTCGTCGAGCGACCGGTCCGACAGGATGTTGTTGAAGACCATGGGGATGCCCAGCGCCCCGATCTCCACGGCAGCCTCGCCCGGGTTGTGCAACTCGAAGCGGAGCGCGAGGCGGCCGTCCCTGGACTCCCAGTAGCGGCGGACGCGCAGCGGGATGTCGGCGGGGAGGGTGGGAGCCAGGTCGGCGGCGGCGAGGACCGGTTGCTCTGCGGACAGCGTCTCGACGGGCTGGCGAGCGTCGGCGGTCGAGTAATCTCTCCATTCGGCGGACCCGTCCCGCCGCAGGCGCAGCGTCAGGTCGCCGAGGTGGAAGTAGCCGTCTGCCGCGCGCCGGTCCAGCCAGTCGGACGGGGTGAAGTCGAACCCGTCCTGGCCTTCGGGCTGAAGCGCGGCCACGGTCTGCGAGGCGCGCACGAGTTCCAGACGCAACGGGCTCGTATCCAGCGCCTGCACTCCGTGGTCGAGGCCGAGGGTGGGAACGGGATCGGCGCCCGGGTCACGATCCTGCGCGCACGCGCCGTGCAACGCCGCTCCCACGGAGATCGCGAGCAGCAAGGGTCGTTCCCGAATGTGCATCCCGCCTCCGTCTCAGGGCGTCTCCGTCACAACATGGGACACGGGACCGAAGTACACTAGGAGTCCACGGGCTGCAAGGAGTCAGTCCTGCCCGTAGTACGCGTCGCTGCCGTGCTTGCGCAGAAAGTGCCGGTCGACGAGGTGGCGGGCGGGGCGGGGGGCGTCGGGCGCGACCGCGCGGATCGTGCACTCCATGCGGGCGAGCACTTCCAGCATCTCGGACCGCGCCACGGCCTCGTGCCCGTCCGCGCCCCAGGTGAACGGGCCGTGGTTCGCGACCAGGACGGCCGCCACTTCTGCGGGCGAGATGCCGGCGTCCGCGAACGCCTCGACGATGACCAGCCCCGTGTTGCGCTCGTACTCGCCCGCGACCTCCTCCGCGGTCAGTTCCCTCGTCACCGGGACGTCTCCACGGAAGTAGTCGGCGTGGGTCGTGCCCATGCAGCGCACGGGAAGCCTGGCCTGGGCGAGCGCCGTCGCGAACTCGGAGTGGGTGTGCGCCACGCCGCCGCAGGGAAACGCGCGATACAGTTCGAGGTGGGTGGGCGTGTCGGACGAGGGACGCAGATCACCGTCGGCTATTTCTCCGGTGTCGAGCGAGACCAGCACCATGTGGTCCGGGGTCAGGTCGGCGTAGGGGACCCCGCTGGGCTTGATCGCGAAGAGCCCCGCGTCGCGGTCGGCCGCCGACACGTTGCCGAAGGTGCCGGTGACGAGGCCGCTGCCGGCGAGTGCGAGGTTCGCGGCCCAGGCGGACTCCCTGAGCGCTCGTGCCCGCGGGCTCACGGGTGGGTCCCGGCGCGGCTGGAGGGGATGGCGGCGGCGGGCCCGGCGGCAGGTTGCGCGCGACTCATGACGCGCCGGCCCCGGCACCGGCCGCCGCGACGCGCTCCCGCAGCCCGAGCAGCCGTTTCATCAGGGTGGGGAAGTCGGCTGCGGCCGCCTCGACCCCGCCGAACGAGTCGTGCAGTTCTCGGTACATGGCGTAGAGATCGTCGTAGGTGGCGCGCGCTCCGGGCTCCGGGTCGAAGCGCTCGTCTCCGAGCGACGTCATCCGCGCCTGCGCGTCCTCGAAACTCGCGTATCCCCCGTTGTCGCGGCCGGCCGCGACGGCCGCGGAGATCGCCGCGCCAAGCGCCGGCGTCTGCCGCGAGCCCGCGAGGAGCATCGGCCGTCCCAGCACGTCGGCGTAGATCTGCATGAAGAGGTCGTTCTTCGCCGCGATCCCGCCGCAGCACACGATCCGGTCGATGGGAATGCCGCAGTCCTCCAGCCGCTCCACGATCACCCGCGCGCCGAACGCGGTCGACTCGATGAGCGCGCGGTACACCTCGGCCCGCGTAGTTCCCAGCGTCTGTCCCAGAACGAGACCCGTCAGGCGCGGGTCGACCAGCACCGTGCGGTTCCCGTTGTTCCAGTCGAGGGCGAGGAGGCCGGACTCGCCGGGGCGGAGCTTCGCCGCCTCGTCGGACAGCGCGCCGTGCAGGGTGTCGTCTCCTTCGCAGACCGAATCGATCCACCAGTGAAGCAGATCGCCGACGGCGGACTGGCCGGCCTCGATGCCGTAGTAGCCGTTCATGACGGAGCCGTCGACGATTCCGCATATCCCGGGAACGTCGCCGAGCGGTGCGGTGTTGGGCGCGATCGTGATGTCGCAGGTCGACGTCCCGATGATCTTGACCAGGGTGCCGGGCGCCACCCCGGCTCCCACCGCTCCGTAGTGGGCGTCGAAGCCGCCCATGGCGATCGGGATCCCGGCGCGGAGACCGAGTTCCTCGGCCCATGGCGCCGAGAGTCTTCCGGCGGGGCGGTGCGGGGGATGCGCCACCTCGTAGAGACGGCCGCGCAGCTCCGCGAGTCGCGGATCGAGCCGCGCGAGGAAGTCCCGCGACGGCAGGCCTCCCCACTCGGGCGAGTACATCGCCTTGTGCCCGGCAGCACACACGCATCGAAAAATGATGCGCGGGTCGGAGGCGCCCGCGAGCACGGCCGGCACGAAGTCGGCGAGCTCCACCCAGCTGGCGGCCGCCGCGAAGACGTCCGGCGCCACGTTCAGGCAGCGCCAGACCTTCGACCAGAACCACTCGGACGAGTATGTGCCGCCGATCGGCGCCAGGTACTCCGGGGCGTGCGCCTGCGCGGCCTCGGTGATGTTGGCCGCCTCCTCGGCCGAGGTGTGGTCCTTCCACAGCCAGGCGTGCGCCGCCGGGTTGGCGCGCCACGCGGGGTCCACGGCGAGCGGACGGCACGCGGCGTCCACGGGAATTGGCGTGGAGCCCGTCGTGTCCACGCCGATGCCGACGACGCGGTCACGGGAGAAGCCGGGGTCCTCGGCCGGGCTGCCGCCGCCCTCCGCTTGCGCCAGCGCGCCCAGCGTTGCCTCCCGGAGCCCCTCCAGGTAATCCGCCGGGTTCTGGCGGGCGAGATGCGGATCGCTCGCGTCCACGATCACGCCGCGCTCCCCCGACGGGTAGTCGAAGACACGCGTCCCGACCGTGCGGCCGTCCGCGCAGGAGACCACCACCGCCCGGACCGAGTTCGTGCCGTAGTCGAGGCCGATGGTGTACGTGTCCGCGGAGAGGTCGTGTCCGCCGTCCCGCTCGGCCATCACTCGTGCCTCAGCCGCGGAAGTAGAGGTAGGCCAGCAGGATCATGACCAGAACGACCGCGGATCCGATCACGTCCCTCCGGTCCCAGCTCTTCCGCGAAGCCGAACGGTGCTCATCCGTCACCGTCGCGTACGTCAGCCCCGATATTCGCGCGTACGACGGCGGCTCGGTCAGGTAGCTCACCACTACCATCACAACCACCGAGACCGTGAAGATGAAGAGGCTGTAGTACTGGAAGTAGATGTTGTTGACGATCCACAGGAACGAGCCCGGATCGTAGCCGGCCTCGAAGCCCGCCATCCCCATGGACACCGGGGTGTCGACCGCAAGCCGGAAGGCGCCCAGCACGAAGCCGACGACGAGCGCGGCCAGGCATCCCTTCGCGTTCAGCCGCTTCATGAAGACGCCGAGGAAGAAGACCGTGAAGATCGGCGGCGCGAGGTACCCCTGCACGCCCTGCAGGTACTGGTAGAGGCCGCGCGAGCCCTGGATCACCGGAATCCAGAGGAGGCCGATGACGACCATCGTCGTGGTGGCGACGCGCCCCACCCACACCAGCCGCTGCCTGGACGCCCCCGGGCGCCACTTCTGGTACAGGTCCATCGTGAAGAGCGTGGAGGATGCGTTGAACACTCCCGCCAGCGAGCTCATCAACGCGGCCAGCAGCCCCGCCACCACCAGCCCCCGCACCCCGACCGGCAGGATGCTCGTCACGAGGAGCGGGAAGGCGGCCTGCGCGGTCCCGGGGATCACGTTCCCGTCCGCGTCGACCATCTGGCTCAGCGCGCCGTAGTCCCCCGTGCGGGCCAGCGCCAGCGCGATCATTCCCGGGATGATGAAGATGAACACCGGCAGCAGCTTGAGCATCCCGGCGAAGATGCTCCCGCGGCGGGCCTCGGTCTCGTTCCGCGCGCCCAGCGCCCGCTGCACGATGTACTGGTCGGTGCACCAGTACCACAGCCCGATGATCGGCGCGCACAGGAGCATCCCCGGCCACGGGAAGTTCCCGTTGAAATACCACGCGATCCGGTTCGGTTCCAGGACCGGCGCCCACGTCCCGTCCATCCCCTCGGGGATGATCGGCTTCCACAGGTTGAACATGTCGGGATCGAGCGCCTCCCTCAGTCCCCCCCAGCCCCCCAGCGCGCTCAGCCCGAACCACGTCAGCAGCCCCGACCCCAGCACCAGCACCACCGTCTGCAGCGCCTCGGTGTACGCGACCGCGCGCATCCCCCCGGCGACCGTGTACACACCGGTGAGCACGATCACCACCAGCGAGCCCACCCAGAAGCTGTTGAGCACCCACGGCCCGAGCTGGAGCTGCACGTCCGGCAGAAGCGTCGCGAAGACCACGCCCCCCGCGAAGATCCCCACCGCGATCTTGGTCAGCACGTAGCTCACCAGCGAGATCAGCGAGAGCACCCAGCGCGCGGCCGGCGAGAAGCGCCGCTCCAGGAACTCGGGCATCGTGTAGACGCGCGAGCGCATGAAGAACGGGACGAACACCCACGCCAGCACGAGCAGGCACCACGCGTGCAGCTCGTAGTGCGCCAGGGCGACGCCGTCGGTGGCCCCCGAGCCGGCGAGGCCCACGAGGTGCTCGGAGCCGATGTTCGACGCGAAGATCGAGGCCCCGACGATGAACCAGCCGAGGTTGCGGTTGGCCAGGAAGTAGTCGTCCGGCGTGTCCTTGCGCCTCCGGAAGACCCACGCGGCGAGCCCGCCCACCACCCCGAGATAGGCGAGGATGATCAGCCAGTCGAGGGTTGCCATGGGGTCAGTCCGCCACGCCGAAGATCAGGACCGTGCGCGTGCCGTACTCCTCGCCGGGACGGAGGATGGTCGACGGAAAGGCGGGCTGGTTGGGGGAGTCCGGAAAGTGCTGCGTCTCCAGGCAGAACCCGCTCCGGTGTCCGTAGACGCGGCCGGCTTTGCCCGCAATGGTGCCGTCCAGAAAGTTCCCCGAATAGAACTGGATCCCCGGTTCCGCGGTGTGGATCTCCAGGGTGCGGCCGGTGATGGGCTCGAACACGAATGCCGCGCGATGCAGGCCTTCGCGGTTCTTTTCCGCTAACCCTGACGTAACGTTAGGGTCGTTCCCGTCCAGCACGAAGTTGTGGTCGTAGCCCAGTCCGGCCGCGAGCTGCGGGTCATCGCCGTCGATGCGTGCCCCGATGGCGGTGGCGGTGCGGAAGTCGAAGGGCGTGCCCTCGACCGGCGCGAGTTCGCCGGTGGGGATCAGCGTCGTGTCGACGGGGGTGAAGCGACTGGCGTCGAGGGTGAGCTCGTGGCCCAGGATGTCGGCAGCCGCGCCCCCGGCGAGGTTGAAGTAGCTGTGCTGGGTGAGGTTGACCGGGGTGGCGCGGTCGGTGGTCGCGCGGTAGTCGAAGATCAGCTCGTCGGCGTCCGTGAGTGTGTAGGTGACGCGAACCTCCATCGTCCCGGGATACCCCTCCTCGCCGTCCGCGCTGGTGTAGGTGAACGTGACGCCGACCGCGTCCTCGCGCTCAAACGGCTCGCCCCCCCACACCACCTTGTCGAAGCCGACGTTGCCGCCGTGCAGGTGATTCGGCCCGTTGTTGGTCGCCAACGCGAAGGTCTCGCCGTCCAGTGTGAACCGCCCCCCCGCGATGCGGTTGCCGTAGCGCCCGATGATCGAGCCGAAGTACGGCGACCCGGCCTCGTACGGCTCCAAAGAGTCGAAGCCCAGGACGATATCGTCCCAGCGCCCGTCCCGGTCCGGCGTCTTGATCGAGAGGATGATCCCGCCGTAGGTGATGGCCCTCACCTCGATTCCGTTGGCGTTGGTCATCGTGAAGACGTCGACGACTTCGCCCGTCACGGTCGTGCCGAACGGGACGGCGGTGATGCTTCGCGGCATGGGGGAATCCTGGGGCGCGCAGCCGGCGAGGCAGAGCAGGGTGATCGAGAGGGCCGCGGGCCCGGGGAGGTGCCGGAAACTTGGGCCGATCATTCTGAAGCGCTCTCCATCCCAAGGGCTGTCCGGAGCGGTCATCCCGGCCGCGTCGCCGGTGCTGGTGCCGACCGCGCCGACCTGGGCCGAGATGTACCGCTGTCCAGTGCTTCATTCTACGGGCCAATGCCCTGCGCGGCGACCGGAGGCCGGGACCCGCGCGCTACTGGTCGCTGCCCGCCGTCCCGCGCTACTATGGGTTGGCGGACATTGACAGACTCCCCGTCAACGATGGCCGGCGGGGCGCGCCGAATGGAGGACCCCGTGAGTGATGGCATCGGCAAATTGGACATGACTCGCCGGGAGGTGCTGGGCACGGTCGGCAAGGCGGCCGTGGCGACGGTCGTGCTGCCTCCGTTTGCGGGCTCCGTGGGGCCCGAAGCGATCGGGGCCGCGGCGGG
>CAZRQE010000076.1:0-15054 GCA_964602175.1 uncultured Gemmatimonadaceae bacterium
GCCCACCGGCGCTGCTACGAGTCGGCAGGTGTGGGCATGCGGTAGCCGACGCCGCGTTCGTTGAGGATGTAGGTGGCCCGGGCCCCGTCCTCGCCCAGCTTTCGGCGCAGCGTCTTCACGACTGCGTGCACCAGCTTGGGGTTGACGTGGCCGGGCTGCCGCCTCCACGCCCGATGCAGAACCGAGCGGTACGTCGCCACCCGTCCCGCGTTGACGGACAGGACGCGCAGCACCTCGTACTCCGTAGCCGTCAGTTCCACCGGTCGGTCGGCAACGGTGACACGCCGCCGGATGTAGTCGATGGCGAGTTCCCCCAGGCGGAACTGTTCGGGCTCGGCGTGGCCTCGCAGGGCCGCCCTCACCCTCGCCGTGAGCTCGGTTGGCGAGAACGGCTTCACGATGTAGTCGGTGGCCCCGACTCCCAGCGCCCTCGCAATCGTCTCGTCCCGTCCGTATCCGGAGATGAAGATGACGGGCAGGTCCGCGAGTTCCGGAACCTGCTCCATCAACTCGATGCCATCGGTCCCGGGCAACATAAGGTCGAGCAGAACCAGATGAGGTTTTTCAGCGCGGATCACTTGGGCCAGCTCGCCGTGATCGCCCGTGGTCAACGTCGTGTAGCCGGCTGTGGAGAGCACGTCCCGGACGTAGCGGAGCGTATCCGGGTCGTCGTCCACCACCAGGATGCGCACGGCCTCCCGGCCCTCCCGGTCCGGTGCCGCTCGGCTCGGGATCGAAGGGGCGGCTGCCGGGTCGGCACCGGCCTCGTCGGCCAGCGGGAGCGTGAAGGTAAACACGGCGCCGCGGCCCTCCCCCTCGCTCGTGGCCCAGATGCGTCCACCGTGCGCCTCGACCAGTCCCTTGCAGATGGCCAGACCCAGCCCACCCCCGAGGCCACCCGCGCTTTCCGTAGCCCCGGCATGTTTTCGGAACAGGTGCGGGAGCTGTTCCGCCGCAATACCCCTGCCGCGGTCGGAGACGGAGATCGCGAGGTGAACGCCGTCGCGCCGCGCCGAGACCCGGATGCGCGACGACTCCGGCGCGTTCCTGGCCGCATTGGAGAAGAGGTTGTTCAGGACCTGGACGACGCGCTGCCGGTCGACCATCACGCGGGGCAGGTCCGGGGGCAGGTCGACTCGGACCGTGTGACGCCCGCCTCCGCTCAGGAACGTGTTTCTGGCCTGGTCCACAAGTTCCGCCGGGTCCGAGGGTTGCGGCGAAACCGACAGCGTGCCCGTCGCGATCCGGCCCGCATCCAGGAGGTCGCCGATGAGACCGCTCATGTGATCCGCCTGCGCGTCGATGATGCGGAAGAACTGCAGCAATTCGGCCAGAGCGAATCCCGGCGAGGCCGCGAGCACCGTGGCCGTCGAGCCCTTGATCGAAGTCAGTGGCGCGCGCAGTTCGTGACTCACGATCGCGAGGAACTCGGTCCGCATCCGCTCGAGTTCCTCGAACGGCGCCAGATCCTGCATGGTCACCACGACCGAATCCACCCCGCCGCCCAGTCCACGGATCGGGGTGACGTTGACCAGCGTCTTCACTTCCGGACCCGCGGGAACCGAGATCACGAGCTCCTCGTTTCGCAGAGTCTCCGCGGTGCTCAACTCATCCACCAACCGCATTTCCGTGAAGGCGATCTCACGCCCGTCGGCGCACCGGCACGTCATCACCTGCGCCAGTTCCTGCACGCTGCAATCCGGCCGCAGGAGTCCTCGGACGATCCTTCTCGCCTCGCGGTTGATGGACACGATACGCCCTGTCTCGGCATCCAGGACGACCACGCCCACCGGCGAGGTGTCAACCAGCGCTTCCAGGTTGGCCCGCGCCCGCTGTTCGTCCCGGTAGGTGCGGGCGTTGGCCATCGCCGTCGCCGCCTGCGAGGCGAAGAGCTTGAGCACCTCTTCGTCCGCGGCGGTGAACTCCCGACCGCCGTCCTTCCTGCCCAGGAAGAGGCTGCCCACGTGCACGCCCCGATGATGTATCGGCATTCCCTGCATGTACTGGTACGGCAGCTTGTCCGTGCCGAAGCCGAGCGACCCGAGGTAACCGGGCAGGTCTCGCACGCCCAACGGGCCCGGATGGTCCCGCAGGTGCGCGAACAGCCGCAATCCATCGGCCAGGTCCTCCATCTGACGGTGCTCGTCCGAAGTTATGCCGGAGCTGACGAACTGCCGGGGCCGGCCCTTCTCGTCGATGGTCGCGATCCCCCCGAAGTCGGCGTCGGTCAACTCCCGGGCACTGTCCACGATTCCCTGCAGAACGGTCTCCAGGTCGAGGCTGGAACTGATCTGGAGAATTGCTCCACAAAGCCCGGAAAGGCGTTTCTCCAGGGCGTCGATCCGCTGTCGCAGCGTGGCAGAGTTGTTCGTCATCGGTCACGTCCCCTCCCTTCTTATCCCAGTATAACACACCGGAGGGTCTCTGTCCCCGCGTGACACCAATCTGGTGGCGCATGCCCAAGGGGCTGCTACACGGCGGCGGGTACGGGCATGCGGTACCCGACGCCGCGCTCGTTGAGGATGTAGGAGGCCTTGGTCCCGTCCTCACCCAGCTTGCGGCGCAGCCTCTGGACGACGGCGTGTACCAGCTTCGGGTTGCCGGGACCCTGGTGGCGGCTCCACGCCTTGCGGAGCAGCGAGCGGTACGTCTCCACCCGTCCCGCGTTGACCGACAGCACGCTCAGCACCTCGTACTCCGTAGCGGTCAGTTCCACGGGGACGCCCGCCAACGTCACGCGGCGCCGCGCATAGTCGATGGCCAATTCTCCCAGTTCGAACGGCTCGGGCTCGGCTCGGTTTCGTAGCGCCGCCCGGATCCTCGCCGTCAGCTCGGTCGGAGAGAATGGCTTGACGATGTAGTCGGCGGCCCCGGCTTCAAGGGCCCTCGCGATCGTTTCGTCCCGTCCGTAGGCGGAGATGAAGATGACGGGGAGGTCAGCCAATTCGGTGACGTCGTCCATCAGCTTGATGCCGTCGGTCCCGGACAGCATCAGGTCGAGCAGGACAAGGTGGGGTTTCTCCTCCCGGATGACGCGCGACAGTTCGGAGTGGTCGCCCGTCGCCCGCACGGCGTAGCCCGCCACAGAGAGCGCGTCGCGGACGTAGTGGAGCGCCTGGGGGTCGTCGTCCACCACGAGGACGCGCACCGGCCCACGGCCCTGCTGGTGCATCCGACCCCGGCCCCCGGCGGTCTCCGCCGGTGCAGGCTCGGTGCCCTCTTCGACCACCGGGATGGTGAAGCTGAACCGGGCACCCCGGCCCCCCCCTTCGCTTTCGGCCCAGATGCGTCCGCCGTGGGCCTCGACCAGCCCCTTGCAGATGGCCAGACCCAAGCCACCCCCGAGACCGTGCTCCGCATCACCTCTGCCCGCGTATTTCTGGAACAGGTGCTGGAGCCTGTCCGGTGGAATGCCTTGGCCGTGGTCGGTAATCGAGATCGCTACGAGAGCCCCGTCCCGCTCGGCGGCGACCTGGATGGGCAGCGATTCCGGAGAGTGCTTGGCCGCGTTCGAGATGAGATTGCTCAGGACCTGGACGATGCGCTCGCGGTCCGCCAGCACCGGAGGCAGGTCAGGCGGCAGGTTGATGTGGATCGCGTGCCGCCCGCCTCCGTTCTGGAAGGTGTTCTTCGCGCGGTCCACCAGCGCCGCCGGCTCCGAGGGCTCCCGAGACACCGAGAGTGTGCCCGTGGCGATGCGACCCGCATCCAGCAGGTCGCCGATGAGGCCGTCCATGTGGTCGGTCTGCTCGTCGATGATGCGGAAGAACTGCAGCATTTCAGCCGGGGCGAAACGCCGCGATGCGGCTAGCACCATGGCCGTCGAGCCCTTTATCGATGTCAGCGGCGTGCGCAGCTCGTGACTCACCATTGCAAGAAACTCGGTCCGCATGCGCTCGAGCTCCTCGAACGGCGCCAGATCCTGCATCGTGACCACGAACGAATCGAGGCTCCCGTCGGGCGCATGGATCGGCGTGGCGTTCACCAGCACCTTCACGCTCCGGCCATCGGGTACCGAGAGCACGATCTCCTCGGTGCGCAGGATCTCGGCATTGCTCAGCAGCTGCGCCATCGGGAGGTCGGTCAGATCGACCTCGCGGCCATCGGCCCGACGACACGTGATGACCTCGGCCAGTTGTTCCAAGGAGCGATCGGGGACTCTGAGCCCCTCCACAATCCGCGTGGCTTCCCGGTTCACCAACACGGCGGCGCCGGTTCTGGCATTGAAGACCACCACACCGACCGGCGAGGTGTCGACCAGCGCCTCCAGGTTCGCCCTGGCCCTCTGTTCGTCCCGGTAAGCGCGGGCGTTCGCGATCGCCGCGCCCGCCAGTGACGCGAACACCAGGAGGATTCCGTCGTCCTCCCGCGTGAACTCCAGCCCGTCTTCCTTCTCGCTGAGAAAGAAGCTGCCCACGTCCACGTCTCCATGACGGATCGGCGTGCCCTGCAGAGTCTTCCCCGGCATCGAGGGCGCACCGAGGCCGAGCGACTTGATATAGCCGGGCAGGTCTCTGATCCTCAATGGGCTCGGAAGCTCCCGGAGGTGCTCGAAGAGCCGCAGACCTTCGACCCACTCCGCCAATCGCCGGTGATCGTCCGGCGCGATGCCCGAGGTCAGGAAACGCTGGGGCCGGCCACTCTCGTCAACCGTCGCGATCACCCCCAGGCGGGCGCCGATCAAAGCGCAGGCGCTGTCGATGACCTCCTGCAGCACCGTGTCGAGGTCGAGGCTCCCGCTGATCCGCAACAGAGCTGCGGACAGCCCGGAAACGGGCTCCTGCAACGTCTCGATCTCTCTACGATGCGCGTCCGGCTCCTTCGTCATCGGTCACTCCTTTTCGGGATCGCGGCCTGCTTGCTCGGCATTTCCTTCCAAATATCGGCGAAATATCGGTCATCTGCCATTTCACGTCGGCGAACAATGATATACGAGCAGCTAAATTAGGTCCAGAACTACCGACTATGGCCAAGCTACAGGAGACGATCTCATTCCTCAAGGGGGTTCTGCCGATGGTGGAGGGTGAAGGACTTACACCGGTAAACGAGTGGGCCGCCGAAGCACTTGGCTTGAATGGAGATGAGTGGGAGGTCGAGCGCTGCGACTTCGATGCCGGGCGCGAAGAGCTGAATGTGTCCTTGAACTTCACGGGCCGGCGGTCCACCTGCGGCACCTGCGGCAGGCGCAGATGCAAGGTGTACGACACCCAGGCATCGAAGCAGTGGCGGCACCTGAACTTCCTCCACTGCCGGACGATGCTCCATGCGGCGTCCCACCGCGTGTCCTGTCCCTCTTGTGGGGTGCGGGCGGCGCAGCTTCCCTGGGCCCGCCCGAGGAGTTCCTACACCCTGGGTTTCGAGTACCTCGTGGCGCGCCTGAGTGCCAATCGGCTGCCCCTGACCGCCGTGGCGGACCTCGTGGAGGAACCCTACGCGCGGATTCGGCGAGTCGTCGCCCACTACGGCAACCATGGCTGAACGTTCCCTGCGGGGGACCGGATTCAGCCCCCGGTTTTCTCCATGCAAAGCGGCCGCATTGCCGTTTCGTGTGGTATGCGAATGTCGTTTTGTGTGGCGATTCGCGCGGTCCCGTCATCGGTTTTGGCGGGTTTCGCACTTGGCCCGATTCTTGCCGTTGGACGGGTTTTGGTGCGAACGCACTCCGTCCCCGGATGCCGGGGGCCCAACGGCTAACCCTCCCAAAGAAAGAGGACGCGGTATGAGTAGAATCACGAAGCTGGTGGCGGCCGCAACGTTGCTCGCCGTCCCCTTGATCAACGCGTGCGGCGAGGGTCCTGTCCCTCCGCCGCCTGCCGGCACGATCTCCGGCAGCGTGATGGTCGAAGGGGAAGGCCTTACCGGGGTGACAGTCACCCTCAGCAGCGGAACGACCGTCACCACGACCAACGGAGGCGCTTTCAGCTTCGCGGATGTCGAAGCCGGAACGTACACGGTCACCATTAGCGGCCATCCGGGCGACGCGAACTTCCCGCAGACATCCCAGTCCGCGACGATTACCGACGATGGCCAGACGGTCACGGTCAACTTCAACGGATCCTGGATCCGAACCTCCGCGATCATGGGTTCCGTCACCGTCGAGAGTGACGGGCTCGCGGGCGTCACCGTGAAGATCGCGGGAATGGCCGAATCCGAGACGCTGACCGGCACGACCGGCCAGTACAGCTTCACCGGACTTCGCGCGGGCAGTTATACCGTAGAGATTTCCGGCTTCGACGACGAGGATGTCGGCTTCGGTGCAACCACCTCCACTGCCGACGTGGCCGTTGGCGAATCGCAGGTCGTGACCTTCGAGGGCACCTACCTGCGCGCCTCCAACATCATGGGCCAGGTCAGCATCGAGGGGGCCGGACTCGCCGACGTGACCGTCAGCCTCCAAGGCAAGGGCGAGACCCGCGAGATGCAGACCAACGGCGCCGGACAGTACCTCTTCGAGGATCTGCGCCGGGGCGACTACGCGATCGGCATCTCCGGCTACGACGACGACGAGTACGGCTTCGAGACCACCTCGAAGAGCATTCACGTCCCTTACGGCGAGACCGAGAACGTCCCCTTCGAGGGGATCGCGCTCAGGACCGCCGAGATCCGGGGCGTGGTCGAGATCGACGGCATGGGCCCCCTCGAGGGCGTCACCGTCAGCCTGACCGGCAAGGGCGACGACCCCGACCCGGTCGTGACCATGGGCGACGGCCGGTTCTCGTTCGACCGCCTGCACGCGGGCGACTACACGATCTCGATCTTCGGCTACGACACCGACGAGTACGGCTTCGACGTCACCTCCCGGAACGTGACGGTCGCGCTCAAGGAGACGGCCTCGCTCGAGTTCGACGGCATCATGCTGCGCACGGCCGCGATCGAGGGAATGGTGACGATCAAGGGCGACGGGCTCGGCAACGTAACGGTCACCGTGGCCGGCGGCCCGAAGGACGAGGAGCACGAAGCGACGACCAACGGCGCGGGCATGTACGATGTCGGCGACCTGCACGCGGGCGACTACTCGGTGACGATCTCGGGATACGACACCAAGGAGTACGGCTTCGAAGTGACGACCAAGTCGGTCTCGGTGGGACTGCGCGAGACGGCCGAGGTGGCCTTCGACGGCATCCTGCTGAGGACCGCGGGCGTCAGCGGCCGCGTGACGGTCGCCGGCGAGCCGATGAGCGGCTGGACCGTCGCGCTGAGCGGCGAGGAGGACCGGGACGGCGTGAAGACCAACGCCAACGGCCAGTACGGCTTCTCGGGTCTGGCGGCGGGCGACTACACGATCACGCTCTCGGGTTACGACACAGACGAGTACGAGTTCGATGCCGAGATGGACATCGTGCTGGAGCTCGACGAGGCGGCGATCGCCAACTTCGACGGCCGGTCGCTCAGGACCGTCGTGGTGATGGGTACCGTGTCGGCCGAGGGCGACGCACTCATGAACGTCGGCGTCACGCTGATCAAGGTCCTGGGCGCCAACACGGGCGAGGTCCTGGGCGCGATGATGACCGACGAGGACGGCGGCTACATGTTCGACGAGCTGCTCGCCGGCATATACCGAATCGAGCTGGGCGAGACCGACGAGGAGTACGACTTCGCCACCAAGAGCCGGATGGGCAAGGTGGCGACGGACGACACCGCCGCGTGGAACTTTGACGCGGACATCATCCGGACCGCCAGCGTGGGCGGCATGGTCACGGTGGACGGCGACGGCATGGCGGACGTGATGGTGATGCTCACCGGCGATCACGGTACGGAGATGGAGATGGAGACGGGCTCGGGCGGCAGCTACATGTTCGAGGGGCTGCGCAAGGGCGACTACACCGTGTCGATCGAGAATCCGGACGACGGCACCTACGACTTCCCGACCACGGAGCGGATGGTGAGCCTGGCGGTCGGGCAGGCGCAGGAGGACATCTCGTTCGCGGGCTCGATGCTCCGCCGGGCCAGCATCAGCGGCCAGGTGCACGTCGAGGGCATGGGTCTGGAGGGCGTGACGGTCACGCTCGACGGCGACGCGGATGCCGAGATGATGACCGACGCCAACGGGGAGTACAACTTCCCCGGTCTGGCCGGCGGCGACTACGAAATCGAGATCGAGAACCCGGACGCGGACGCCTACATCTTCGAGGTCATGGAGATGGATGTCGACGACCTGGGCGACGAAGAGGCCCGGATCGTCGACTTCGCGGGCGAGCACACCACGACCGCGTCGGTCAGCGGCATGCTCTTCGCGGACGAGGTCAAGGTCGACAGCATGTACACCGAAGGCGAGCCGGTGCTGCCCTTCGACTCGTTCCCGCTGCTCCTGCAGGGACCTGGGGTCAACGATTCCCGGATCGGGTATACCGACACCACCGGCGAGTACTCCTTCGACGGACTGAAGGCCGGCACCTACAACGTGGTCGTCAGTCTGAACGATCGGCTCAAGGCCGCCTTGTCCAGGGCGGGCTATGCGTTCTCGGGCAATGAACTCAACATCGGGATCGAGGTGCCCGCGGCGACCGACGTGGACCTCAACCTGCCCTTCCGGATCACCAAGCAGACGATTCATGCCGGTGCGTTCCTGCACGCCGGCGGCGTAACCGGCTACCCCGTCGGAGGCGTCAGCATGGCGCTCTACCCGACCGCCGAGGACGCCGAGGACGGCACCAACAGCCTCGGCACCGCGACGACGAAGAGCGGCAAGCCGGACGACGCCGAGACCGGATTCGCCATGTTCGAATTCGACCGCGCCAAGGACAAGGGTCCCGGCGGGACCCCGATCGACTACCTGGTCTACGCCAAGGTGACGAGAGTCAGCAACTCCGACCTGATGGTCCACAACGACGCGCTGATCGAGATCGAGTACGAGGCGGTCGACCGCGCGACTCTGGCCCCCGCGGCGGTGAAGCTCATCAACACGCGCGTGAACTTCCAGTGGTGGGTGAAGAGCAACGCCACCGCCAAGGACGGCAACCAGTTCCTCGGGGGCTGGAAGGCGAAGAACGGCATGACGACCAACAGCCGCGGCCTGGCCACCTACAGCGGCAAGCTCTCCGCTACCCAGATCGCCGCCGCCATTCGCGGCACGCCCGCGCGCTTCACGGTGTCGCTGGACACCAACCAGGCGGACTCGGTGGATGGCCGCGAGAGGTGGACGCAGTCGAGTTCGCTGAGCCACACGCACACCGGCCTGGAGAATCCGTCCACCAACACCACGGCCAGCAACGACCTGGGTGCGATCCACATCACCTGGCAGACTCATGCGCTGGTGCTCGGCGTGTACCGCGAGGCCGATGACGTGGAGGGCTACACCAACTACCAGAGCAGGCTGCCCGGCGGCGACCACCGCCCGGTGTCCAGCGTGGCCGGCAGGATGAAGATCACGGCCCTCGCGGAAGACGACCGCGGGCGCGACAAGCCCTACAAGTACGACCACGACGCCTGCTGGAACACGAACCACCGCAAGACCGATCCCATAGAGCCCGTCTTCAGGATCAGCAACGGACTGGCCAGGGTCGCATGCCTGCCGAGGAACGACGAGTTCACCATCAAGTTCGTGGTGGACACGGCGTCGGCCCCCAACCGGGTCGAAGTGGGCATCGTTGCGGAGAAGCTGCACGGCTACCTCGAGCCCTACAACGAGTCCGACATGACCGTCAGCGGCAGCACGGTGGGCACCTTCGGCGACGGCTCGGGCGGTGTGCCCGAAGTCCGGATCTGCCTGTCGTCCGAGGGAACGACCGACAAGGAGTGCGCCACCTGGGGCTACCAGTGGGAGACCGGGTCGATCGTCGGCAACGTGGGCGACCAGAGCGGCCACAAGCTCCACATCGAGCCCACCACCGAGAATCACGGGGCGGACACCGCCTCCTCGTCCAGCGGGACGAGCGGCGCCTACAAGTTCGGCGGCCTGCGCGACGGCGTGTACGACATCACGGCCTACGACACCCGCACCTACAAGGTGAACGGCAAGGCCACGCAGACCGACCTGGTGGTCTACCACGACGAGACCACCGACGACAAGGACACCCTCACCAAGTTTGTCGGCACCGCGGCCCAGGACACGGCCAGGTGGTCCACCACTCGGCTGGGTCTGAGGCTCATGGGCTACATCGGCCACGACGGCAACCGGGACGGGAGGTTCCGCGGCGACGAAGCAGTCGCGGGCATTTCGGTCCGGCTGAGCGGAGCCGGGGTGAGCAAGTCGACCACGACCGACGAGCACGGCTTCTACAGGTTCGACGACCTTCCGGCGGGAAGGTACACGATCGGGCCGAGCACGAGTTCCTACGAGGTGGCCCGCGGGTACCGCATCTTGGGTACCAGCAGGATCGCCTACACCAGCTGGAGCGCCAGCGCCCAGGACTATCCGTCGTCCGCGAAACCGACGGAGGGCGACGTCGGCCTGCCCTACTGGACCAGCTATACGCGCAGGAGCCTGTCGAACTCAACGTCCCGGTACTGCAACACCGCCAACCCGCCGAAGTGCGGCACCCTCTACAACTTCGGCATGCTCTACAAGGACGGTGAGATCGAGGGCGCGGTGAACAACCTGAGCGGCAGCGCGTCGGGCATCGACCTCATATGGACCGACGTGTTCACCGACCGCACCCAGGACATCACCACCAATTTCCGCGGCGAGTTCACGCGGACGCGTCTCACCGAGGGCGACTACAGCGTGAAGATCGAGGACGCCGGCTGGGCGGTTCCCAGGTTGAACAGCAGGGGCGAGCCGGACGATGACGGAACCACAACGGCGCCCTCGACGGTCAGCGCGAGCGTCAGGGGCAAGGACGACTTCGAGACCATGACCCTCCACGTCTACGACGCGGGTGCGTCGTCAGACGACGCGGCGCGGAGCGCCCGCGTCAGCGCGAGGCAGCACGGCACCGGCACCGGCTTCGACAGCGCCGTCTCGTGGCCCGCGGGCTGGCTCCGCGGTTCGGGCACCGAGACGACATCGAACCTGAACAACCTCGGCGTCATCAGCTGGAAGTCGGAGGGCGTGAGGCTCTCATTCAGCCGGGGCAGGGGTGCGACCTACACGCTCAAGAACGGCTCCACGGCCTGCACGGGCACGACCTGTACGCTGACCTACAACAGGACGGGAAGCACCAACGAGGGTGACCCCAGGGAGAACACCCTGAACCTGATGGTGACCGCCGCCAACGGCTACGACGACCACGAGTACAGCCTCAAGGTCAGCCGGGCCGCGCCGGTGGGCAACGAGATGACGCGGGAGCACTTCCTCCGCGTCGACGTGGTCGATGGCGAGGATGTGGAGACGGCGGCCATTGGCGACGGCGACGGGAAGAGCGTACACGACGCCTTCACGATGAACACGAAGAACGCGACGGGCAGTTCGCTGACCATGCGGATCGACCTGGAAGTGCTCGGCGTGGCGGGCGAAAGCAACGCGTACTGTGCGCAGTCGGCCATGGTGCGGGAGTACAACGACACCGACACCGTCAAGTCCCTGAACCCGCCGGACCAGGACAACTACGAGGACGACGTCTGCAGGGACTCGCGCTATCGCCTGCGGGTGCCCGAGCTGTACGAGATCCAGATCAAATCCGAGGACGGCGTGGCCGAGACGTACTACATCAGCACCCGGAACCGCGACAAGAGCAGCAACGCCGAGCTCGAGTCGCTGGAAATCGCCGGCGACGACATTTCCCTCGTCAGCGGCGATACGACGTACTCGGCAGTCGAGGCCGCCGCGCAGGTTACGGTCGAGTGGGAGACGGCCGACGAGAACGCGTCCGTGCTGGCGACGCCCCGCGATGCCGACACGAGCGAGGACGGCCACCAGTTCGACCTCGGAGACCCGAATGAAGTGGACACCCTGACGATCAGGGTGATCTCCGAGGACAGGGAGGATACGCTCCACTACGTCCTGGATATCCAGCGCGCGAACAACGTTGCGACGCTGGCGAGCCTGAGTGCGGATGTGGGTCTGAACGAGGACTTCGATTCGGAGACGACGTCGTACACGGCCGATGCGGACCACGACGACGCCGAGGTCGTGTTCACCTTCGCGCAGACCGACACCGACGGTTCCACCAACCCCACGAGCCCGCACACGGCGACGCTGGGAGCGGCGGGATCGAGCACCACGGTCAGTATAGTCTCGACCGCCGAGGACGGATCGACGTCCCGGACGTACACCGTCAGGGTGACGCGGGCGGCGACCCCGCCGGCAGCGACGGCCGGAATCGTGCTGAAGGACGGGGACGGGAATACCCTCGAATCGATCACGATCACGGAAGGGGTGACGGACACGGTCATGGCGGAACTGGAGATCGAGCCGACCGCGGACTCGACCGTAACCGTCGCCGTGACCTCTGCCAACGCCAATGTGACCGTAGACGCCGGGGCCAGCCTGAGCTTCGACGACTCCAATTGGGATACGGGCCAGGAGGTGGTGCTGACGGCCGTTGACGACGCCGACGCCGAGCCGAATGAGGCCGTCGAAATCTACTTCGCGATGTCGGGCGACGCCGGGGAGGGCTACGACGATCTGACGGACACGGTCGCAGTGGCGATCCCGGAGACCGACACCAAGGGCGTCAACTTCTCCGCAACGGGCAAGGAAGTCGGTGTGAACAACGCCGAGGCGACCAGGCAGTACACCGTGGTGCTGAATTCGCAGCCGACCGGCAACGTGAGCATCGAAATCGACGGAGATCCGTCGAACGTGACGTTGAGCGCGAGCCAGTTGGACTTCACCACTACCGACTGGAACACCGCTCAGACGGTTACGATCACGCCGGCCGCCGGCGCGCCCAACAGCACTTTCGCTCTGAGCCACGAGCCGGGAGGTGGAGGCTATGGTGACGTGAGCGTCGATGACGTCGATGTCCAGATTCGGGACAGTGCGATCGCCCAGGTGGTGGTCACCACCACCGCTGTGACAGTGAACGAGCTCGTCGCGTTCACGTACACCATCGCGCTGGCGAAGGAGCCGAGTACGGACGAGACCGTGACGGTGGACCTCAACTACAGCACGGGCGACTTCACCGGCACGACGACCGTGGCCTTGACGAGTTCGAACTTCCAGGCTGGCGAGACAGTCACGCTCACGGCCAGGAACGTCGCCGCGGACGCCGTGAAGACGATCTCCTACACCGTCAGCGTCGCGGACACGGATACGGGCGCGGGCAGCGAGACGGTCTACCCCGACAGCACAACCGCCTCGCCCACCTCGGTCACCGTGAAGAACGTCCCCGAGTGACGAACTAACCCCAACCCCTCTCGCATCCTTGTGAGAGCGGCCCAGAATCGCCCCCGCCCGGTCCGCCGGGTGGGGGCGATTCAGAACCCAACAGCTTTCAGCGGCCACACACGGAGCCCACGAGATGCCGGCAACCACATTCCTGGAAGAAGTGCTGGAGATTTCGAGGCCGTGGTACGTGGAAAGCACCGAACTGGACCGCGAACGCAGCGCCTTGTCCGTCTACCTGAACTTCGAAAGGGGCGGCACCTTCGCCTGCGGAACGTGCGGCCAGCCCAACTCCAAGGCGTACGACACGAGCTGGAAGTGTTGGCGGCACTTGGACTTTTTCGGGCATCAGACATTCCTGCACGCGCCCTCGCCGCGGGTGAACTGTCCCGTGTGCGGGGTCAGGCAGGCAAGGCTGCCGTGGGCGCGAGCCCGAAGCCGATTCACGCGGGGCATGGAGGATCGGGTGGTGGAGCTGGCGGATGAACTTTCGGTGAGGGCGGTGGCGCGCGTCCTCGGCGAACACGACACGCGCCTGGGGCGCCTGATCAGGACAAACCACCGTTGAACGAACACACACCCGCAGATGAGCTGTCGCTTGGTGCACGGCGAATTCAGGAAGGTCGTGCGCAGCGTCGTAGAATGTCCCGGAAGCGGAGTCCCGTAGGCACTGCCCCTCTTCATCCCCTTGCCACGGTTCATCCTTCGGCGACCGTGAGCCCCACTGCAGTCGTGATGGCGGGGGCCATGATCGGGCCGGGCGTCACCATCGGGTCCCGGGCGACCATTGGGGAGGGCGCGATCGTCCGGCCGGATTCGCGGGTTGGCGAGTACGCAACCGTCGAGGCCTACGCCACCGTCGGCTTGAGGGGAGAGCTGGGCGCCGGCGCCGTGCTCGGCAAATACTCGACGATGGGAACCGAGGCGAAGCTGGGCGCCCAGGCCCGCGTGGCCGAACGGGCCCGGGTGCGAGGGGAGGCGCGCGTCGGGGACCGGGGCTTGGTTGGAAACCGCGCAACTCTCGGCCGCGGCGTCCTGCTCGAGTACGGAGCGGTCGTCGGCAACCGCGCGACACTCGGCAACCTGACGCGGCTGGGTGTCGAAGCGGAAGTGGAACTGCGCGCCCAGGTCGGCGGCTCGACGACCATCGAGTCCGGAGCGCGGATCGGCAAGCGCGCCCGGGTCGGCCAGCGTGTGCGGGTCGGAAGGCACGCCGTCGTGGCGTCCCGGGCTGTGGTTCGGGATGGGGATGTGGTGCGCCGAGGCAACTGCGACTCGGCACGTTGGCCGCCTGAGCGTTCGGGCCCATAGACCTGGAGAGCCCGCGATGCAACTGGAATACGACTAGTGTGTGGAAGCCGGCAGGAACCAAGCAATCGATGCGACAAGACGTGAATTCGCGGACGATTCGGTTGCTGGGTTCTTTCGATGGAGTTTAGCCCCCTTCGTCGTGAGATTTGTCCTGTCGGCTTTCACATTCCTGTTGCCCGCCCATGCCCTGCAATGTCTTGGACTCCTGCATGCAGAATGGAGTCCATAGATGAATGAGCGACAGAGACTGTTCACGCAGATCGCGAAAGGAAGATGCCAATGCACTGCCTATCGCTGCCACGGTGGGAGAAGATCCCGTTGCAACAAGAAGTTGTCGATTGGTTTTGTTGCATACAATATTCCCCTGGAAATTGGGGGGAGAGAACATATAGAGAACCCCGGCTTATTCATGAACCTTCGGGTTGAGGGGAAGATGACGGGCCGAGGGACCGTCGCAACCCGCCACGGGCAGGCGCGAGGGCATACCGGGGCGGTTCGGGGGGTGGAACCGCGGCGATTCGAGTCCGAAAGAAGTA
>CAZRQE010000077.1:0-17261 GCA_964602175.1 uncultured Gemmatimonadaceae bacterium
CCGCAACAAGGCGATCTCCGCCACCCTCGACCCCACGGCCACCCGCAGGGACTTCCTGAAGAAGGCGGCGGTCGCGGCGACCTTGCCGTCCGTCGTCGGCGTCACGTCCTGCGCTCCGGACTCGCCGGCGCGCACCCGGCCCACGGCCGCGCCCCCCGGAACCGACCCGGCGCTCCAGGCCGATCTGGAGGAAGCGCTCGCCCGCCACGGGGTGGTCGGCGCCAGCGCGGCCGTCTTCGCGAACGGCGAGATCCGCACGGCCGCAGCGGGGCTCGTGAACGTCAGCAGCGGCGTCACGATGACCCCCGAGACCGTCATGCACATCGGGTCGATCACCAAGATCTTCAACACGACCCTGCTCATGCAGATGGTGGACGACGGGCTGGTCGACCTGGACGCCCCGGTGTCGAACTATCTGCCCGAGCTGCGCCTCGCCGATCCGGACCACCTGGCGCGCATCACGGTGGGCATGCTGGTCAACCACACGAGCGGCATCGACGGCGAGATGGTGCCCGAGCAGGGCCACGACGAGGAGATCATCGAGAAGGCGATCCCGCGCTTCGCGGGCATGGGCAAGATCCACGAGCCCGGCGCCGACGCCTCGTACTGCAACACGGCCACGGTGATCGCCGGCTACCTGTGCCAGCGGATCCGGGAGCGCAGCTGGTACGACCTCGTGAAGGAGCGGATCTTCCAGCCGCTCGGCATGGAGCACGCCGCCGTGTTGCCCGAGGACGCGCTGCTGCACCGGGCCAGTGTCGGCCACTTCACCGACCCCGAGACGGGCGAGCCGGTGCGCACGTCCTTCGCCTTCCTGCCGATCAGCTTCGCGCCGGCCGGGGCAACGGCGATGATGTCCGCCAGCGCCCTGGTCACCTTCGCGGCCGCGCACATGGGCGACGGCACCGGCCCGAACGCCGCCACGATCCTGTCGCCCGAGAGCGCCCGGGCCATGCGCGTCGAGACCACCCGGGTGCGGGGCGAAGGCACGCCGATCGCGTTCGGCCTGGGCTGGATGCTGTCGGAAGGAGGGTTCGTGTCGCACGGCGGCGGCGGGCCGGGCATCCTGGCGAACCTGACCGCGCACCCCGAGAGCAACGTGGCGGTCGCGGTCCTGGGTAACTCCTCACACAGCGCCGGGCTAACCGGCGAGCTGGCCGCCAAGTGGATGGAGGAGGCCGCCGGCGTGGCGCCGCCCCCCCCCGTGGTCCGGCCCATCGTGGACGAGGAGGTCGACCTCGCGCGCTACGCGGGCCGCTATGAGAACGTCGCCCAGATCTACGAGATCGCGGAGATGCCCGGCCAGTTGGCCGGCACGCTCGGCGTGTCCCTGTGGGCCAGGTTCCCCTTCTACGACGACACGCCCATGGAGCCGACGCCGCAGATACCCCTCATGCCGGTCGGGAACGACGCGTTCACCTTCCCGGACCCCGAGGGGAACCCGACCGCCGCGATCATGAGCTTCCTCGACCCGCGTCCGGACGGGCGCATGAGCTATATCGCCCAGGGCGCCCGCATGGTGCCGAGAGCCGACTGAGGCATTACCGAAGGACCAAAGGAGTCAGCCATGTCCACCCACCGAGCCAATTCAGCCACGACTGCCGCGCTTGCCCTGTTGCTCACCGCCGCGCTCGCCCCGGCCGCCGCCGCCCAGACGGTCGCCATCACCGGCGGCACCGTGATCGACGGCACGGGGGCCGCACCGATCGCAGACGGCGTCGTCGTCTTCGCCGACGGACGCATCACCGCCGCCGGGCCCGCCGCCTCGACCCCTGTCCCCGCGGGCGCGTCCACGATCGACGCCGGGGGCAAGTACGTCATCCCCGGGCTGATGGACGGCAACCTCCATCTCTTCCTCAACCTCGACCTCGAGACGCTCATCCTGCACGAGCACCGGCTCCACGAGATCGTGCTCGAGGCCGCCCAGATCACCCTGAAGACCGGGCAGACGACCGTCTTCGACACCTGGGGACCCCGCGCGGCGCTGGCGCAGGCGCGCGACATGATCAACGCCGGCGAGGCGCCGGGGAGCCGGATCTACCTGGCCGGCAACATCATCGGCTTCAGCGGGCCGCTGGGGCCCGACTTCCGCGAGTCGCACGCGCCGTACGTGAGCCAGGCCTTCGTCAAGCGGATCAATGACACCTGGGAGGAAAAGACTGGGCGCGAGCTGTTGTGGATGACGCCCGATTCGGTTGCCGACGTGATCCGCAACTACACGACGCTGGGGATGGACTTTCTCAAATACGGGGCCAGCGGGCATGTCGACATGAACCTGATCTCGTTCTCGGAGCGCGTGCAGCGCGTGATCGTCGAAGAGGGACACCGCGCGGGCATGACCGTGCAGACGCATACGACCTCGGTCGAGAGCTTCGACATGGCGATCGAAGCCGGCGTGGACATCATCACGCACTGCGGGATTTCCGGGCCCGAGATTCCGATCCCGGTGGAGTCGATCCAAAAGATGGTCGACCGCGGGGTCGCGTGCTCGGTTCTGCCGATCACCGCGCGCCGCCTGGCGGCGCTGGAGGAGCACAACCCCACGGGCACGCTCACGCCGTACATGAAGATCGGCGCGATCAACCGGGCCAACATGATCAAGGCGGGCGCGAAGCTGCTGATGTCCACCGACGCCGGGATCGAGAATCCCGTGCTGCGCGCCGAGTCGCGAACGCTGGCCTCCGACACCGTCGATTCGCGGGTCAAGCTCGGGGAAGGTCACTTCAACGCCCTGGTCGCGCTGGAGGAGCTGGGGATGGATCCGATGGAGGTGCTCAAGTCCGCCACCAGCAACGTCGCCAGCGCCTACTGGCTCGACGACGAGATCGGGACGCTGCAGCCGGGCAGGTGGGCCGACATCGTGATCCTCGATGCCGACCCGCTCGAGAGCGCGTACAACTACCGCACGATTCACATGGTGATCAAGGAGGGGAGGGAGGTCGACCTGGACGCGCTGCCGGTGGCCCCGATCATCAGCTCGATGAAGGTCGTTCGGTGACGGGGAGAGGTTTGCCGTGCCACGCGGCCGCCATCCTGGCCGGGGTGCTCGTTGCCTGTGAACCCGCCGCGGAGCGGGCACCCGGGCCGGACGTCTCCGCCCACTACATCACGGCCGAGGACGGCACGCGTCTCGCTGCCGACGTCTACCTGCCGACGGGGGACCACGAGCCGCCGTATCCCGCCCTCCTCACGCTGACACGCTACCGGCGCGGACTGGAGGACCCCGGGACGCGCGAGCGCATCAACACCCTGTCGGACCTGGACCGCCATTTCCTCGCCCACGGCTACGCCCTGGTCAAGGTGGATGCGCGCGGCAGCGGCGCCTCGTTCGGCACGCGGCCCGTGGAGTACGGGCGCCAGGAGGTCCTCGACGCGTACGACGTGGTGGAATGGGTGGTATCGCGCGAATGGTCGGACGGGACGGTCGGCGCCTACGGAACCTCGTACACCGGCACCACCGCCGAACTGCTCGCCGCCGTGAACCACCCCGCCGTGAAGGCCGTCATTCCGGGTTGGTCGGACTTCGACGCCTATCCCAGCCCGATCCGGCCCTACGGTCTGCTGGCGCGGGGCTTCATCGAGACGTGGGGCGACCTGGTGGGGCACATGGACGACAACAACGCCGAAGTGATGGGCGCCGGTGTCCGCCGCGTCGACGAAGACGCGGACGGCTCGCTGCTTGCGGCGGCCGTGGCGGAGCACGTGGGCAACCCCGACGTGTTCCAGGCCGTGCTGGCCACGGAATACCGGGACGACGTGGTCGGGGGGGACCAGACCTGGGCCGAGATCGGCCCGATCCACTGGAAGGCCGAGATCGAGGCGTCGGGTGTACCGATGCTGGTCCTGGTCAGCTGGATGGACGCGGGCACCGCCGACGGGACGCTGCTGCGCTTCCGGCACTTCTCCAACCCACAGACGGTGCTCGTCCTGGCCTCGACGCACGGCGGCGGCTACGGCGCCAGCCCCTATTCCGTGGGTGCAGCGCCTCTTCCGCCCCAGCCGTCGGTGGACGAGCAGATGGAAATGCGGCGCCTCTTCTTCGACCACTACCTGAAGGGCGAGGACAACGGCGTCGACGAGTGGCCGGCCATGCGCTTCTTCAACCTGGGCGAGGAAGCGTACCACGCCACCGAGGTCTGGCCGCCGCCGGGAACCACAGCCGCGACGTTCCACATGAACTCGGACGGGCGCCTGACCGGGGATCCGGACGCCGTCACGCCTGGCAGCGACGAATACGCGGTCGATCCGGACGTCACCACCGGCCCCGACAACCGCTGGGCGGCCCAGATGGGCACCCCGATCCTCAACCTGGACGACCGCGCCGACATGGACGCCCGCATGCTCACCTACACCACCGACCCGCTCGAATCCGACCTGCAGATCGCCGGCTACCCGGTGATCACGCTGAACCTCGCGTCGGACCGGGAGGACGGCGCGCTCTTCGTCTACCTCGAGGACGTCGATCCGGCGGGCCGGAGCCGCTACGTGACCGAGGGCGGGCTGCGGCTGATCCACCGCAAGGCCGTGCCCAACCCGTACTTCGCGGGCGAGGAGCCATACCACTCGTTCGCGCGCGCCGACGCCGAGCCCATGCCGCCCGGCGAGGCCGTGACGGTGAGCTTCCGGCTCTGGCCCATCGCCGCGCTGGTCCGTGCGGGGCATCGGATCCGGGTTGCGATTGCGGGCGCCGATGCCGGCATGTTCGACCCGGTGCCGGCCGATGGCGACGCCACTCTCACGGTGTACCGCGGCGGTGCGGACGGGTCGCGCATCGAGCTGCCGGTGGTGGAAGGCGGACTTGGCGGAGGTTCGCAGTGACGCCGCAGCGTGGTGCTCGCGACCTCCACTGCCGCGCCATCGTCGTCGACGGCCACAGCGACATCCTGATCCCCATCACCGAGGGCAAGATGAGCCTCGGCGAGCGCGTCGAGGTGCCCGGTCTCGACTGGGAGCCGCCGCCGGGGCTGGAGCACAATCCGCTCGTCCGTTTCGGCATGGGCGCCCACACGGTCTGGTTCGGCCCCATGGGCCAGTACGACCTGCCGCGCTGGCGGGAGGGCGGCGTCACCGCGCAGCTCTGCGCGATCTACCTCGACGACGACTGGCTGCGCGACCCCGTCCGGCGGGGCATGGAGATGGTGTGGAATCTGCATGAGCAGATCGACCGCCACGACGAACTCGTGCTGGCCACGACGGTCGGCGACATCCGCCGCGCCAAGGCGGAGGGAAGGGTCGCGCTGGTCCTCACCTTCGAGGGATGCGAGGCCCTGGGCACCGACCCGCGCTTCCTCGACCTGTACTACCGCCTCGGCCTGCGCTCCGGGAGCCTGACGCACACCCGCCGCAACATCTTCGCCGACGGCTGCTGGGCGGCGGACCGGCGCGGCGGCCTGACCGCGCTCGGCAAGGAGGTCGTCCGGCGGATGGACGCGCTGGGGATCGTGATCGACCTGGTGCACATCGGCGAAGCCGGCTTCACCGAGATCCTCGAGCTCACCCGCAATCCCGTCATCCTCTCGCACACGACACCCACCATGTTCCCCGACACGGCGCCCGAGGCACAGGACCTGCTGGACGGCAAGCTGCCCCGCCCCCGCCTCGAACTGCCCCGCGACCGCTGGATGCTGGATGCGCTGGCGGCCAACGGCGGCGTCCTGGGCCTCATCCACGTCGCGCACCGCGATCTTGACAGCGTGGTGCGGGACATCGAGACCGCGCTGGACGTGATGGGCCCCGACCACATCGGGCTTGGCAGCGACCACTACGGCAAGGAGATGGCCCCGGCCGGCCTCGAGGACATCTCGAAGGTGCCACGCCTGACCGAAGCGCTGGCCGCGCGGGGCCACCCGGACGAGGTGATCCTCAAGTTCCTGGGCGAGAACTACCTGCGGGTGTTCGAGGAGGTGTGGGGGGGTTAAGCCCGCAACAAGGCCCATTCCGCCATCCCCGTGTCCCGTTGCAGCTGCCACCTTCAATGCCGGGTATCGACTTGATGTTTACCGCCGCCGGCCAGTAGAATCCTGAAGTGGCGCCCGGAGGGGGGAACGGGAGGAGCGACGCGATGAACGGGACGGAAGCCGGAGTCGTCAGAAGGATCTGGCACAGCCTCGTGGCAGGACACACCGAGAAGCGGCTGGACGAAGCCACGAGCAGGATGGCAGACGCCATGCGGGACATGGGCAATGCGATCCGGGACGAGATGCGAAACCTGGAAGCCCGGCTTGCCGCCCGGATCGATCGGTCCGAGACGCGCCTTACTGCCCGGATCGACCGGTCAGAGACACGGTCACGCGAGCACACCGATCAAGCGGTTGCGGCTCTTGGGGAGCGCACGGATCAGGGATTCGCGGCCCTTGGGGAACGGATCGACGGTGTGGAGCACCGCGTCGACCGCGTTGAACATCGGATCGACCGCGTTGCGAAGGAGTCGCGGGAGCACACCGAGCGGGCTGTGGATGTGCTGGGGAAGCGGATCGATCGTGTTGCGAAGGAGTCGCGGGAGCATACCGAGCAGGCTGTGGATGTGCTGGGGAAGCGGATCGATCGTGTTGCGAAGAAATCGCGGGAACACACCGACCAGGCTGTGATTGTGCTGGGGAAGCGGATCGATCGCGTTGCGAAGGAGTCGCGGGAGCACACCGAGCAGGCTGTGATTGTGCTGGGGAAGCGGATCGACCGCGTTGCGAAGGAGTCGCGGGAGCATACCGAGCAAGTCGCGGCCGGGTTGGCAAAGCGGATCGACCGCGCCGCAACGCCGGGCCGAAGCCCGGTTCACCGTCCGGATTGATCAGACGACGCCTGTATCGTTCACCCCATACTCCCGAAACACCTCATCGTTGTGCTGGCCCAGCGCCGGGGCGGGACGGCGGGCGGCGGGGATTCCTAGCGGGGTACGCACCTGCAACGCCCCGGGCGAGCCGCTGTCCCCGATCTCGAAGAAGAGCCCGCGTTCGCGGTGCAGGGGGTGCTCGGCCACCTCGTCCAGTTCCAGCACGGGCTCGCAGCAACAGTCGTATTCCGCGAGAAGGCGTACCCATTCGTCGCGTGTCTTCGACGCGATAATCCGGGTGAGCTGGCGGCGAAACGAGTCTTCGCCTGCCGTCCCCGCCGCTGCTGGTGCCGGCCTGTTCGGCAGCTCCAGTCCCGTCGCCGCGACCAACCGCGCGAGGAACTGCGGCTCGAGCGCCCCCACGCTCAGGTACTTGCCGTCGCTGGTCCTGTACACACCGTAGCGCGCCGCGCCGCCGTTGAGGAGGCCGGTGCCGCGGGTGGGCACCGCGGGTTCCGCAGCGAGAATCCCGAACTCGCTGGCGAGGAGCGCCAGGGCGCCTTCGGTCATTGAGATGTCCAGGTGGGTTCCCGCTCCCGTGCGGTCGCGCTCGATCAGCGCGGCGAGTATGCCGAGTGCACCCCACATCGCGCCCCCCGCCATGTCCGCGATCTGCACGCCCGCCATGCCGGGAGGGCCGTCGGGCGCCGCGCCGCTCATCGCGAGCACGCCCGCCAGCGCCAGGTAGTTGATGTCGTGGCCGGCGCGGTCCCGGTACGGCCCTGTCTGCCCGTAGCCCGAGATGGAGCACAGGACGATGCCGCCATTGCGCGCGCGCAACGCCTCGTACCCGACCCCGAGCCGGTCCATCACACCCGGGCGGAAACTCTCGACCACGACATCGGCCTTCGCGGCCATTCGCAGGAATCGCTCGCGCTCCAGGTCGTCCTTCAGGTCCATCGTCACCGACCGCTTGTTGCGGTTGACCGTCAGGTAGCGGCCCGACATCCCTTCCCCGCGGGGGGGAAAGTCGCGCATGTAGTCGCCCACGCGTGGCTCCTCGACCTTGACCACGTCGGCGCCGAGGTCGGCGAGGACCATGGTCAGGAAAGGTCCCGGCAGAAGCCGGGAGAGGTCGAGGACGCGGACGCCGTCAAGCGAATGAGCAAGGGACATGGGGGTGGCTCGTGTTGGGCGAGGGATTCGATGTCATTCGTGCAACGATGCGGTCTTCGCCGTGGCGCGCAACACCCCATGTCGCGATGTTGAGCGTCATCATGCCGCAATCGACTCGACCCTTGCTCGCCATTGCCGTGATCCTGGCGGGCTGCACCGCACCCGAACGCGCGCCACAGGCTACCACCCGCGTCCTCCCGGTCAACGGGGCCCAGGTCGACTTCACGGTGATCGGCGACGGCATCGAACCCGCCGCCGACATCGAAGCTCTGATCGCACCGTATCGGGACCGGCTGGGGGAGCAGTTCGCCGAGGTGCTGGCGCACGCGTCTGGAGGATTCCGCAAGGCCGACCCCGAGGGCACGCTCGAGAACCTCGTCGCCGACGCGCTGCTCGACGTCGTGCAGGACCTCGCCGGTGAGCCGGTGCACGTCGCCCTGCTCAACGACGGTGGGCTGAGGGTCCCCATCGCCGCCGGCCCGATCCTGATGCAGCACGCATACGAGCTGCTGCCCTTCGAGAACCACGTCACCGTGCTCTCGCTGTCGGGATCCCAGCTGGAGCGCCTGGCGGACGAGATCGCGGAGAGCTGCGGCGAGCCGGTCGCGGGGTGGACGATGGAGCTGAACGGCGACGACGCCGTGAATGTGCGGGTCGGCGGACAGCCCATCGATCCGGGGCGTAGCTACCGCATCGCCACGGTCGACTACCTGGCGGACGGGGGCGGCACGTGGACCGTGCTGTGGGAGGCGGGCGTCCAGGGGCGCGAAGACCTGGACGTGCTGATTCGGGACGTGTTCGTCGCGTACCTGCGCGGGCGCGACACTGTTGTCCCGGAGTTGGATGGACGCGTCCGCCGAGCGGCCGATAGTGAACACGAGGAATGCACTCGATGAAACGCCGTGATTTCGTGCGTTCCCTCGGCCTGGGAGCCGCCGGGCTGGGCGGGATGGTGGGGTTGCGTGGCATGACGGGGCTGGCCGGGCCGCGCCCGCTTTCGGCCGCGACCCGCGCCCCCCACCGCTACGGGCCCATGACCGACGACGAGTTCCGCCTGGTCGTCCTTCATACCAACGATACCCATTCCCGCATGGACCCCTTCCCGATGGATGGCGGCCCCTTTGCCGGACTCGGAGGAGCGGCCCGCCGCGCCACGCTGATCCGCCGGGTGCGCGAGGCGAACGAGCACGTTCTGCTGCTCGATTCGGGGGACATCTTCCAGGGAACCCCCTACTTCAACTTCTTCGCGGGCGAGATCGAGTTCCGCGCGATGACCGCCATGGGCTACGACATCGCCACCCTGGGCAACCACGACTTCGACAACGGGGTGGACGGGCTCGTGTCAATGCTCCCCGAGGCGGGCTTCGAGTTCGTGTCGGCCAACTACGATGTGAGCGCATCGGCGCTGGCCGGGCACGTCCGGCCATATACCATACGAGAATTCGACGGCGTCAAGGTGGGGATCTTCGGGTTGGGCATCGCCTTCGAGAACCTCGTGCTCGCCAGCCTGCACGAAGGCGTGCGGTACACCGACCCCATCGAGGCGGCGCGCACCGCCTGCCGCGAGCTCCGCGATCAGGGATGTTCACTGGTGATCTGCCTGTCACACCTCGGATACAGGTACGCCGATCCGGACCGGCCGAGCGACCGGACCCTGGCGGAAACGGCACCCGACATCGACCTGATCCTGGGCGGCCACACCCACACGTTCCTCGACGAAGCGGTGGTATTCGGACGGGGCCGGGCGGGGTCTCAGGGCGAGACGGGGTTCACGGTGGTGAATCAGGTCGGCTGGGGTGGCATGCGGCTGGGCCGCGTCGAAGTGACCTTCGACAGCGGGCGGGAGGTTTCCGGGTGGGCCGCGGCCGGATATGACATCGACGAACGGCTGGACGTGTAGCGCCCCGCGACCGGCCGCAAACGTACGCCACAAGCACGACCGCCCCCGGAGCCGGTTGCGGACCTGGCTTCCGCATCCGCCATCCCGGGGGCTTCGTGGCACCCGCGGCGGCGGTCCGGCTCAGAGAGCGGTCGTCGTTGAACCGTCGGGCCGATGCCGGCCCTCAGGTCGTGAAAGGTCTAGTCGCCCCCCCCCGTGGGTACCATCGTCATAACGGCACCGCTGACGCCGTAGACGATGGCGCCGGTCAGAATGGCGCCGATGAGGCCCATGACGTCGAACCCCATGCCACCGATCTGGCCGGCAAGGCCCAGGAGGACACCGAACGTCGCTCCCGCCTTGCCCGCGCCAGCCGCGTCGCTCGCGCCGTTCCAGCCGAGCACCGTGGCCAGCACGGCACCCGCGAACAGGTGCCCCACGATCGAATTCGCGGTGAACGCGGCTCCCATGGAGGCGGACAGGAGGTCGACATTGATCGCCCCCAGGATCAGGTTGACCACGAACATCGCGATGCCCGCGACAACGGATCCCACTACCCAATTCTTGTCCACGGTTCTCTCCTCTTTGGAGTGGACTGGTTGGGGAACGGGGCGAAAATGGGGACTACACCCGTGGTGCGCAAGAGTGCGCAAGCATGTGTATACGATTTTGAGCCCAAATCTCGGCTTTTGGGACTCTGCGGGCCCGTCAAGCACCCCCTTTGGGCATTTGACGGGCCTCAGGGGCTGGATTCCGCCGTCTTCGAGGGTTTTTTCACGGTCATCGAGGCGTTTGCAAGGGCGTCGATGCCGGGTGACGCACCGGCTCAGTCGCCGTACACGAAGCGCTCCACCTCGCCGTGCACCCTCTCGACGGTATCCGCCGAAGGCGGCCGGGTCACGCGCGACACCGCGATCGTGACCGCGAAGTTGGCCACCAGCGACCACAGCGCCGCATGGATGCCCAGGGGTTGCGGCCACACCACCTGGGTCAGGTAGACGGTGAGCAGGCCAGTGCAGATTCCCGCGACCACCCCCGCCGAGGTCGTCAGGCGGCGTCCGGGATAGCACACGCCCAGCACGGCCGGCAGGAGCTGCAGCGCGCCCACGCCGGACAGCGTCACCAGCGTCACGAGGAAGTCGAAGTTGTAGACCGTGAGCACCCAGCCGACGCCGAGCAGCGCCACCACCACCCAGCGCCCGAAGGCGAGGTAGTGCCGGTCGCTCCGGTCGCGGGCGATGTAGCGCTGGTACACGTCGCGTGTCAGCACGGTCATGTTGGAGTGCAGAATCGAGTCCAGCGTGGACATCGCGGCCGCGGTCGCCCCGGCCAGGATCAGTCCCGTGAGCCACGCGGGCGCATACGCGGTCAGCAGTTCCGGGAAGATGCGGTCGGCCGTCTCCAGTTCCGGCAGGATGAGCGCCCCGCCGAGGCCGACGAACGCGGCCGGAATGAAGAGCGTCATCAGGTAGATCGGGGTGGTGGCGCCCAGCAGCTTCATGGTTTTGGCCGACGCGGCCGTGAAGTACCGGATCATCATGTGCGGCTGGAGGATGATCCCGAAGGAGAGCGCGACGGTCATGCCCACCCAGATCCCCGGCGTGAAGAATCCCTCCGGACCGGGCAGCGAGAGCAGGTCCGGACGCTCGGCGGCCAGCCTCTGCCAGAGTGCGACCGGCCCGCCGAAGAGCTTGTAGGTCAGGAGCAGGCTTCCCGCCCACACGGCGATGTACATCCAGATCCCCTGGATGACGTCGGTCCAGTAGACCGCCCTCAAGCCCCCGACCATGAGGTACCCGGCGGCCACGACCAGGAGCACGCCCGACGCCCACGCGAACGGAATGCGGTCCCCGGTCGCGACGGACAGGATGATGCCCAGCCCCTGCGCCTGCACCTGGATGTAGATCAGCGTGAAGATCACCGACACGACCGCCACGATCACCCGCACGGGCTCGCTCTCGTAGAAATCCGCGAGCAGGTCCGCGGGCGTGATGTAGCCGAACTTCTTGCCCAGCGCCCAGATTCGCGTTCCGAGCGTATAGGTGATCGCCCCGACCAGCACCGTCCACGTCCCCGCCATCCAGAACCCGATCCCGTGGGTGTAGAAGAACCCGCCGGAGCCGAGGAACGCGAACGCGGAGTGGAAGGTGGCCACCACCGTCAGGTACAGCACGATGAACCCGGCCTGGCGCCCGTAGAGGAAGAAGTCCTCCATGTTCGCCGTGCCCTTCCGGTTGGCCAGGACCCCGATCACGATGGTCGCGATCAGGTAGACGAAGATCAGCCCGGTTGAGACGACCCAGGGTTCCATGCTACAACGTCTTCCGGTGCGCCCAGATCAGCACCGCGATGCCGACCGTGTACGCGGCGAGCAGGTACGCGAAGATGAAGGGCATTCCGAGGATCCACGGCTCGGTCCGGTTGACCAGGCCGTGGACGATCGGCGGCTGGGCCAGAGCCATCGCCACGATGAAGGCAACGGTCGCGATCCGGCCGTTGCGGGTGCGGGGAAGGTAGTGCGAGCGCGGGATCTTCATGGGCGCGTGGGGTTGGGGGCGTGCGCATCGGGTGTCGGTTTGGACGAGACAGCTTACTGCGCCACCGCGCGGGCGACAAATCAGCGCCCGCCGCTACGTGGTCCCGCTTGACATCCGGGCGCGGTCTCTGTGACAATTAGAGCCTTATGAATATTTGTGCCCGCTACGCTGCGCATCATCATCACGGCCACCCGCGAGAGGCGGCCGCGTGACGGTGTAGCCGTACGAAAGCACGGAATACCCAAAACGCCGGCTTCCTCGGGGGGGTCGGCGCTTTTTTGTGCGCTGGCCGGTTCCGGGGCTGGCCGGCGAGGAGACGACAACCGGAAATGAGCGGTACTAACTGCCCCCCGATCCACATCGGCTTGCCCAAGGGGCACATGCAGGTCGGGGTCTTCGCGCTGCTGGCCGAAGCGGGGATCGATGTTCAGATGGGGTCGCGCAACTATCGGCCGGTGCTGTCGTGGCCCGGCTTCGAGGCCAAGCTGCTCAAGCCGCAGAACGTGGTGAAGATGCTCGATGCCGGGTCGCGCGACATCGGTTTCGCCGGGGCGGACTGGGTGGCCGAGCTGGACGCCGACCTGGTCGAACTGCTCGATACGGGGCTCGACCCGGTCAAAGTCGTCGCGGCGGCGCCCGCGTCGCTGCTCGACGACGGGGCGTTTCCGGCCGGCCGCCGCCTGGTCGTGGCGACCGAATACGTGCGGCTGGTGAAGAAGTGGGCGGCGGACCAGCCGTTCGAGGCCGATGTTGTGCGGTCCTACGGGGCCACCGAGGTGTTCCCGCCCGAGGACGCGGACCTCATCGTGGACAACACCGCGACGGGAGCGACGCTGCGCGGAAACGGCCTGATCGTCGCGGACACGCTGATGCTCTCCTCGACCCGTCTCTACGCCAACCCCGCAGCCCTGGACGACCCGGCCGGCCGAGCCCGGATCGACGACCTCGTCCTCCTCCTCAAGTCGGTTCTGGAGGCGCGGCGGCGGGTGATGCTGGAGCTCAACGTCTCGGAGCGGGACTTCGAGCGGGTCGTTTCGATTCTGCCCTGCATGCGCGAGCCCACGGTGTCGCGGCTGCACGGCGAGAGCGGGTATGCGGTGCGCGCGGCGGTGCCCAGGACGGAGCTGCCGGCGCTGCTGCTCGAGGTGAAGGCGCGGGGCGGCACCGACCTGGTCGTGTCCGAACCGCAGCAGATCGTGCCGTGAGCGGGGTCATGAAGGGGGGCATGCGGGACGTCATCGACCTCAGCATGAACGAGGGTGAACCGCCCCCGCGGGCGTGCTTCGACGTGTTGGAGCGGGTCGGACCCGGGATTCTGCGCAAATACGCGGATCCGAAGCCGCTGGAGGAGGCCTACGCGGCGTACCTGGGCACCGACCCCGCCAACGTGCTGGTCACGACCGGCGGAGACGACGCGATCGACCGGGTTTTTCGCGCGTTTCTGGGTCCCGATCAGGAGATGGTCTTTCCCACGCCCACCTTCGAGATGATCCCGGCGTGCGCGCGCATGGCGCGGGGAACGCTGGTGCCGATCGAGTACGAGTGGGGGACGCTGCCGCACGACGAGATCCTGGCTGCGGTGAACGGGCGGACGGGTGTGGTGGCGGTGCTGACGCCGGACAATCCCACGGGCCGCGCGTTCACGACTCGGGAGCTGCTGCGGCTGGCGGACGCGCTGCCGCCCGAGGTGGTGCTGCTGGTGGATTCGGCGTACGCGGAGTTCGCGGACGAGGACCACACGGCGGCACTCCTGGAGATCCCGAGCGTCGTGATGATCCGCACGATGTCCAAGTCGTGGGGATTGGCGGGGCTGCGCGTGGGGTTCGCGGTCGGCGCGAAGGAGCGGATCGACGTACTGCGCGGCTTCGGGGGGCCGTACGCGCTGACCGGGCCGTCGATCGCCATCGCGCTGGACCGGCTGCAGAACGGGGTCGACGAGATGCGGGGGTTCGTCGAATACGTGCGGGGGCGGCGGGAGCGGCTGGCCGGGGTGATCCGCAGGGTCGGAGGCGTGCCGCAGCCGTCGCAGACCAACTTCGTGTTCTCGTCGTTCCCGGACGCGCGCTGGATCCTGCGGGGCATGGCCGCGCAGGGAGTGCTGGTGCGCTACTTCCCGCACCTGCCGGAGTACGTGCGGATCACGGTGCCGCGGGACGACGGGGAGTTCCGGCGGGTCGAGCGGGCGCTGGGGTGCCTCGCGGGACGGGCCGGTGGGGAGGGAGGCGCCGTGGGCGCCGTGGGCGACTCGCAGGCCGGGCCGGAGGCGCTGCTGTTCGACATGGACGGGGTGCTGGCCGACGTGCGGCGCTCGTACCGGGAAGCGATCGTGCGGACGTGCGCGTCGTTCGGGGTGGAGGCCGGACACGAGCTGATCAATGCCGTGAAGGCGGCGGGCGGCGCGAATGACGACTGGGCCGTGACGCACGGGGTGTTGGAGCGCGCGGGCGTCGAGGCCTCGCTGGACGAGGTGACGGCGCGCTTCGAGGAGATCTACCAGGGCACCGACGATGCGCCGGGGCTGCGCCGCCACGAGACGCTGATTCCGTCGCGCGAGCTCCTCGAGGGGCTGGCGCGTTCGTTCAGGCTGGGGATCGTGACCGGGAGACCGCGCGCCGACGCCCAGCGCTTCCTGCGGGAGCAGGGGGTGCGGGGATGTTTCGGCGCGGTGATCTGCCGCGAGGACGCACCGCTCAAGCCCGATCCGGCGCCCGTGCTGGCCGCGCTGGAGCAGCTGGACGCGCGGACCGCGTGGATGCTGGGCGACACCCCGGACGACGTGAGGGCGGCGGTGGCCGTGTGGGACGCGCTCGAAGACGCGGGTGCCGCCCGTGTCGTCAACGCTGACAGCGACTTCGGAGGACTGTTCGATGGGTGACTCAGGCAGAGGTGGAGACGGAGTGGCGGTTGTCGCGGGCGCGGGGGCGCGGTCTGGCCACGTTCGCCGCGAGACCGGCGAGACGAAGGTCGAGGTGCGTCTCGATCTGGGCGATCCGGTGACCATCCGAGTCAGGACCGGGATCGGATTCTTCGATCACATGCTGCACGCCCTTGCCTTCCACGCGGGGTGGGGGCTAGAACTGACCTGCGACGGCGATCTGGAGGTCGACGACCACCACACAGTTGAAGACACCGCGCTGGCGCTTGGCCAGGCGGTCGCGCGGGCGCTGGGTGATCGCCGCGGCGGGATCGTGCGCTTCGGGCACGCGTATGCGCCGCTGGACGAGGCTCTGGCGCGCGCTGTCGTCGATGTCTCGGGCCGCCCGTTCTTCGCTGGTGAACTCGATCTCCGGCGGGATCGCGTGGGTGCGCTGTCGTGCGAAATGGTGCCGCATTTTTTCCTCTCCTTCGCCCAGGCCGCTGGCCTGACGCTGCACGTCGACGTGATCCGGGGCGCCAACGACCACCACCGGATCGAGGCGTGTTTCAAGGCCGCGGCGCTGGCGCTGAAGGCCGCGCTGGCGTCGACCGGCAACTCCGACGTGCCTTCCACGAAGGGGGTTCTGTGACGTCACGGCACCCCACGGTCACCGTCGTGCGGACCAGCACCGCCAACCTGGCCTCGGTGCTGACGGGATTCGAGCGCCTGGGATGCAGGGTCCACGCCACCGACGACGCCCGCGATGTGGCCGCGGCCGAGCGGCTCGTGCTGCCGGGCGTGGGCGCATTCGCGGCCGCCCAGCGCGCCATTGCGTCGCACGGCCTGGCGGATGCGCTGCGCGAACGCATCGCACGGGGCCGGCCCACCCTTGGCATCTGTCTGGGCATGCAGCTGATGGCGACCGGCAGCGACGAGGCTCCCGGCGTCGGCGGGCTCCGCGTGTTCGACGGAGTCGTCGGCAGTTACGAGAGCGGAGAGGAAGGCTGGCGCGTCCCCCAGATGGGGTGGAACCTGGTGACCCCGGACACCCGGTGCGAGATCGTGCCGCGCGGCTACGCGTACTTCGCGAACTCCTACCGGCTCGCGACCGCTCCCGGCGGCTGGCTGCCCGTCTGGTGCGAGTACGCGGGACGCTTTCTGGCGGCGGTGGAGCGCGGCCCCGTGGTCGGCTGCCAGTTCCACCCCGAGCTGTCGGGGGACTACGGCAAGGCGCTCCTGACACGCTGGCTGGAGGCCTGAGCGATGCTCCCCGTCCGTATCATCCCCTGTCTCGATGTACGTGACGGGCGCGTCGTCAAGGGCGTCAGGTTCCGGGGCCTGGAGGATCAGGGTGACCCGGCCGCGCTGGCCCTGGCGTACGAGGAGCAGGGCGCGGACGAGGTCGTCGTCCTGGACGTGACGGCCACCCCCGAGGGTCGCGGCACCCGCCTGGACACCGTGGCCGCTGTGCGCGCCCGCCTGTCGGTGCCGGTCACCGTCGGGGGCGGGATCGGCGGGATCGAGGATGCGGTGGCGCTCCTCGAGGCGGGCGCGGACAAGGTGGCCGTGAACACCGCCGCGCTTCGGCGGCCCGCGCTGCTGACCGACCTGGCCGAGCGCTTCGGGTCGCAGTGCGTGGTGGTCTCGCTGGACGCGTTGGCGCGGCGGGGGGATCGGCCTGGCGTGGACAGCGGTTACGAGGTGGTCGTGCTTTCCGGGACCAGGCCGGTGGCGCGGGACGCCGTGGCGTGGGCGCGGGAGGCGGTCGAGCGTGGGGCCGGCGAGATCCTCCTGACCAGCATCGATCGGGACGGAACGCGCAGCGGCTACGAGCTCACCCTGCTCCGCGCCGTGCGCTCCGAGGTGTGCGTGCCGATCGTGGCGTCGGGGGGCGCCGATTCCCCCGAACACATGGCCGATGCCGTTCGCGCCGGGGCCGATGCCGTGCTGGCCGCATCGATCTTCCACCAGGGCAACTGGACGGTGGAGGGGATCAAGGCGGCGCTGGCGCGGCTCGACGTGGCGGTGCGGCCAGGGTACTCC
>CAZRQE010000078.1:0-11686 GCA_964602175.1 uncultured Gemmatimonadaceae bacterium
CTCGCCGCCGTTCACGCTGACCTGGGCGCCCCCATCATTGGCCACGACCATGCGGTCGGCGTCGTCCGGGTATATCCAGAGATCGTGAACATCGCCGTGCGGCACCTGGATGGCCTCGAAGGTCGTCCCGCCGTCGACCGACCGGTACATGCCCGTGTTGAGCGCGTACACCGTGTTGGGATCGGCCGGGTCGGCCTGGACGTGGGTGTAGTACCACGCGCGCTGGCGCAGGTTGTTTTCCGAGTTGGTGCGGGTCCAGGTGGCGCCCGCATCGTCGGAGCGGTAGACCCCTCCGTCCGGCTCGGCCTCGATGATCGCCCAGACGCGGTCGGGGTCCGCCGGCGAGACGCTTACGCCGACCTTCCCCACCATTCCCTCCGGAAGCCCGCCGCCCAGCTTCGTCCAGGTGTCACCTCCGTCCGTGGTCTTGTAGACGCCGCCCTCCTCGGCACCGGAGATGAGCGCCCATGGCTTGCGCTCGCCGCGCCACATCCCCGCATACAGAATGCGCGGGTTGGTCATGTCCATGGTCAGATCGGACGCGCCCGTCGAGTCGTTCAGCGCCAGCACGTGCTCCCATGTCCCGCCGCCGTCCTGCGACCGGAAGATCCCCCGCTCCGGGTTCTTGCCGAAGGGGTGACCCAGCGCCGCCACATAGACCAGGTCGTGATCGCGCGGGTGCACTTCGATGCGACCGATCTGCCCGGCTTCCGGCAACCCGATGAAGGTCCAGGTGCGCCCCTTGTCCATCGACTTCCAGGCGCCCCGCCCGGTGGAGGTATTGCCGCGTATGTCCACCGACCCCTGACCGACATAGATCACGTTCGGGTCCGAATCGGCGACCTTCACCGCCCCGATCGAGCCGCCGAAGTACCCGTCGGAGATGTTTCGCCAGTTCGCCCCGTTGTCGTCCGTCTCCCAGACGCCGCCGCCGGTGGTGCCCATGATCCAGCGGTCCGGGTCGTCGGGAAATCCGGCCGCCGCGGTCGAGCGCCCGCCGCGGTAGGGGCCGACCATGCGGTAGCGCAGGTCCTTGAAGGCGAGCGTGTCGAGCTGCTGGACGGCCGTGATGCCCGCCGGAGATTCTGCGGCGGCGCCGGCCGTGTCTGCAGCGGTTGTTTGCGGGCTGGCCAGGGTTGCTGTCACCAGCGCGGAGGCGAGAATGAGGTGTCGTGCGAATCGCATTTCGGGTCTGTTCTCGGGTAGGGGTGATGTCAAGGGTGTTGCGCCGCGCGTTCCGGGTGCGCCGCCCGCGCTCAACGCCGCGCGCCGATTCCCAGCGCTTCGGCCTGCTTGCGGACATCGTTCCGGTCCCGCACAAACAACTCAGGGTAATCTTCCAGCACGTCGGCGGGGTAGTTCGACCCGATACCCTTCATGTACCGGTCCAGGAAGCCAAGCACGAAGTCGTTCTGAATCGCCGTGAGCTTCGCGGTCATCTCCGGCTCGCCGAGGAGCGCGGTGGCGCCGGGCGCGCCCAGTATCTCGGGGAAATCGGAGACGGCGATGTGCTGGACTCCCGGAATCATGATTCGGTGCACATCGTCGCGGATGCCCGCGGCGGCCAGGCGCTCGTAGGCGAGGTCGCCCGCGGTGGGCGCGTGGGCCCCGTAGGTACCCCGGTACACGTTGAACTCCTCGGGCATCGTCGCCATGACCACCGTGGGATCCGAGTTGAGCATCAGGAACGGCGTGCGCACGTCCGCGTCGATCAGCTCGCCCGTCCAGTAGCCGCCGTCCAGGTTGATCGCCGCCTTCGCGCGGTGGTCGTCCTGGGCCAGCATGGCCGCGATGTAGCCGCCGTACGACATGCCCATGTAGCCGCGGTTCCCGTGGTCGATCATCGCCGCGAGCCCCGCGGCGGCCGCGGGCACGTCCGTGCCTTCCAGGCGGTCGAGAACGAAGCGGACGTCCGCCTGCCAGACCGGCCCGAGCTGGCCGAGCGATGTCTTGCGCAGCTCTCTCAGATACTCGGACACGGCCTCCAGGGCTTCCGCGACGCTCGGGGGGTAGTGCACGGTCATCGAGGCGCTGTTCGCCGCGTAGCGCATCAAGTCGTTCATGATCGCGGGTGACAGCAGGAGCGTGTCGCCGTTCGGGTAGACCAGGCCGCCCGACTCGTACGGATGCCCGACGGAGAACACCACGTAGCCGTTGGCGGCAAGGTGCTCGAAGAGCGCGGTCTGCTGGGCCGGATACGACGTGTAGCCGTGGTTGTAGCCGATGACGGGGAATGAACCGGCCCTGGGCTCCGCGTCCTGGTAGCTGTTTGACGCCAGGGTCGTGCAGCCCCTCAGGGCGTCCGCGGGTTGCTGGAGGGCGGGGAGGAGCATCCCGGGAAGCACCGTTGCCTCCGCTTCGGTGAAGTACGGGCGCGGCTGGGCGTCCGGACCCGGCGCCTGCGCGGGATACCATGCGCGGACGTAAAGCCGCCGGTGCGCGGTCGGTTCCGGCGCGTACTGGGCGCTCCGCAGCGTGTCGGTGACCTCGAACTCGACCGTGCCGACTGCGTGGGGTCCCGAGACGGATGGCCAGGTGGTGCAGTTCGCGGCGTAGTCGTAGTCCTCCTGGGCTGCCGCCGGGGATGGCGCCAACAGGAATCCCGGGATTGCCAGGGTGGCCAGCAGGAGGAGTCGGCGGGTGGGATTCGGTCTCGTGGGGGTCGGTCTCATGGCGGCTTGACGTGCTCCGGTTTGTGTGGCCGACGATTCGCACCGGAGATCATGGGCGCTATGGCGAGTCGCCGCCAGTATTCCGTGGTGGGCTTGCCCGGCCATCCATGCCGTAGCACTCTCGGGCGTCAACAACCGCGTCTCCCGGCCCACGGAGGATCCGCAAATGAGTATCGACCGAGTCGGCCGTTCGGCCCTCGCCGCGGCACTGATGGCCGCGTTCCTCGTCCGCCCCGCTGCCTCCCAGTCCGTCGAGGCGGGCAAGCAGTCGGCCCTCGACCACGCGGTCGCCCTGGAGGTATTGGTCGGCGAGATGTCCTCCCGCCTGTGGGACTTCTCCGAGATCGCGCTCGAGGAACACCAGTCCGCGGCATACCTGGAGGCCGTCCTGGAAGAGGAAGGCTTCGCCGTCGAGTCCGGCGTCGCCGGCATGCCTACCGCTTTCGTCGCTTCCTGGGGCTCCGGTCGCCCGATCGTCGGCGTGCTCGCCGAATTCGACGCGCTGCCCAACATCGGCAACTCGGTCCACCCCGGCCGCGCTCCCCGCGAAGACGGCCACCCGCACGGTCAGGGCTGCGGGCACAACCTCTTCGGCGCGGCGTCGGTCGCGGCGGCCATCGCGATCAAGCGCATGATGGCCGACTACGGAACCGCCGGCACCGTTCGCCTGTACGGCACTCCCGCCGAGGAGACCGTCGTCGGCAAGGTCTACATGGCCAGGGACGGGCTCTTCGACGATCTCGACGCCTCGATCGTGTGGCATCCCGGGCAGAGCACCGGCGTCAGCAACAACCGCGCGCGTTCGCTCAACAACTTCGAGGTCACCTTCCGCGGGCAGGCGGCCCACGGGGCGGTGGATCCATGGAACGGACGCAGCGCCCTCGACGCGGTAGAACTCATGAACCACGGCGTCAACATGATGCGCGAGCACATCGAGCCCAGCGCCCGCATCCACTACGTCATCCCTAACGCGGGCGACGCGCCCAACGTGGTACCAGAATACGCGAGAGTATGGTACTACGTGCGCGACACGACCCGCGTCGCGGTCGAGGAGAACTACGAGTGGATCCTCGACATCGCGGCGGGCGCGGCGCGGATGACCCGCACGGAACACGAGAGCTTTCTGATCACCGGTGTCCATCCGTACACGCTCGTCCGGCCGCTGCAGGTGGCGATGCAGGCCAACCTGGAAAGGGTCGGCGCCCCACGGTTCAGCGAGGCCGACCACGAGTTCGCGCGTGCGCTGCAGTCGTTCCTGGACGTGGAGACCTCTGGTCTGCGCGACACGATCGACCACCTTGCGGACGCACCGCTGCCGGCCGGAGGCGGCTCGTCCGATGTGGCCGAAGTGAGCTACATCACCCCGACCGTCGAGTTCAGCGTGACCACCGCCGCCGAGCACGTACCCTGGCACTCATGGGCGACCAGCGCGTCACACGGCACCGCGGGCGCGATCAAGGGCGCGCAGGTGGCCACGCGGGCGCTGGCGCTGATGGGAGCGGAGCTGATGCTCGACGCTGGACTGTTGGCACGGGCGAAGGAAGCGCACGCGCGGGAGACGGGCGGCGTGCCGTACAAATCACCGATTCCGCAGGGTCAGGCGGTGCCGCTGCCGGAGCGGGGAGGGTCATGACGGGCTGATTGGGCGGCAGAGTCGAAAACCGGACACTTTGTGTACTAACGAACCGGACAGATACGGACCCAAAAGCGAGCCGTATTGACTTTTGGCGCGCGCCGTCATGTTGTTGAACGGTTCCCTCGGTTTCGTCCTCTGCTCCGGGGACTGAACCGTTGAAAGCACTCACTTACTGGATATGGAGACCACACCATGACACGCATCGTTTCTTCTACCCGCTTTCGGCTCGTTGGCTTGGCTCTGCTGGCGGTAGCTTCCTTGACAGGGCAGTCAAGGGACGTGTCAGCTTCGGAAAGCGCACATTGTGAGATCAAGCCGCTCATGGCCTGCGTAAAGTGCTACGGCCAATACGTAGATGGCCAGATATGTGATGTGCTCGAATGCGTCGCCGGGCCCACCATTGTGAGTAACTGCCGCTGAAGAGTCGCGCCTGATAGAGAGTGCGGCAGCGGCTTAACGAATGGTCCAAATCACCCGACGCCGACGCTTGGACTTCGCGGTCAATATCGCAATCCTGGTGACGCTGGTGGTAGTGCTTCTGAGTCCATCCAGTGTCATTGGGGACCGTGTCGCCGCTGTCGTTGAGTCTTGGCGAACCAAGCGGTCTATTGCCGAGGTCTGGCCGGTGTTGGTCAGGGCCGGAAGCTTGGTTGTCGGCAATCAAGGTCGCCCAAGTCGAACTGTCGTTGAGTTCGTGGACTATCAGTGTCCGTCCTGTCGACGCATTGCGGAAGAAGTGTCCAGGGTGTCCGAGTCGCGGGGTGTCAAAATCGTGGTTCGTCATCTTCCGCTGGATATTCATCCCAAGGCTTGGCAAGCTTCTCTCGCCGCCGTGTGTGCCGAAGCATTCGGTGAATTCGAGCAGGCTCATGCGAGCCTGCTCACACGAGACGATTGGATTGGCGAGAGCGATTGGTTGGACTGGGCGGCGAGCTTGGGGATTCGAGACCTGCAGGGGTTTGAGTCCTGTCTGGACGACGAGTCCTCCTCGAAGCGCGTCGAGGAGGACATACTCCTGGCGGCATCGATCGGGGTGACGGGCACCCCCACGTTCGTAACCCAAACGGGCGTCTTTCCAGGCGAGCGCGGGCTGACGGCTGCGATTGGCGATTCGTCCAGCGGCACCGAGCAGGATGTCGTCGCGCGACTTGGTGCGACAGCACTGTTCGATTCGGAGGACCATCCGAATGCGGCTGTTTCCGAGATCGGACTCCTGGCGAAGGGGAAGATCTTGAGCGAGGATCGCATCGTCCTGTTGGATGGCCGTAGACTCCTGTTCATCAACCCCTCGACCGGGGAGCTGTGGACGGCGGGGGGAGAGGGCGGCGGGCCGGGAGAGTTTGCCGGGTCAGGGCTGGAACTCGGGCTGTTCAAGGGACCGGACGGACTCACCGTCTGGGACCTCAACAACGATCGCCGCTTGACGACGTTCTCGGATTCGGGTGAACTCCTCGACACCAGGCGCGTCAACGTTTCCGGCTTCGACCACCCAACCGCGATTGCCCGGTTGTTTGCGGTGTTCAGCGACGGAAACCTGGCGTTTGTGGACGGTGGGTGGCCAATAGGACCGGTTGCGGGCGACGAGCGCCCGACAGAGTACCTCGTGGAAGTGGGTGTGGACGGAGACCGCCGGACAATCGTCGAATTTTTGGGGCAGGACGTGAGCTATGTGCTCTTTCCGCGTGGCACGTATGTCGCGGTTGATGATGACCGCGTGGTGGTTGCCGACACCGAATCGGAGGAGGTCAAGGTCGTAAACCGGAGTGGGACGATGGTGTATCGGATCCCGATGCCGGGTGAGAGGACCAGCGTAACCAAAGAACAAGTGGAAACCGCCTTGGCGCAGGCCCAGGCGAACTACATTCGCAGTGAAGAAGAAACCCTTAGATACTTGACACATCTGGGAAGGCCTGCGGAGGGCCTTACCATTCAAGCACCGCAGGAGCAGGAATACCGGCACAATCAGGTTGCTCCACCCATCGACGCGGTTCGGTTTGATTCGAGTGGACGTTTGTGGATACGGCTCTATGTGATGCCTGGCGACGACGTCAAGCGCTGGACGGTGTGGGAGGACGGGCGAAAGACGTTTTCGGTGGAGGTGGGCGCGAGCGAGAGGTGGCTGGATGCCCATGGCAATCTCGTCCTCCTCCGAGTCCGGAACTCGCTGGGCGAGGACCGTGCCGTGGTTCGGGAACTGGTCTTCGGCTAAGGAAGCTGGGCAAGCCTTCCGGATTGGCTGTCGGCCGACGTTTGCCCCCGGGCGGCACACCCGGACCTGGCTGGGGCGGCCTGTTCCGACCCTTCAGTCCGCGCCGACCATCGCCAGCCGGCCCGAGATCTCGCGCAGTCTGAGCCACTGCTGGTAGTAGAACGGCAGCGCCAGCATCGATTCGATGAACTGGAACACGTACATCACGATGGCGAAGACGGCGCCGTACTCGGCGGTCGACTGGGCCGCGGCGGTTACCGCAAAGACCAGCAGGCCCAGCATGAACACCCAGTTGATCCCGAAGTTGGCCGCTTCCAGGTCGGACAGCCTGATGTTCCAGCGCATCAGACGCCTGATGTGGCGGGCCACGCGGACGGGGTCGCCGCTGTCCACGGCGTCAACCTGCCGTTCGTGTTCGTCATTGAGCCCTTCGTGGTAGCGGGTGGTGAGCTTCCCCGTCAGCGCGTAGATCGTCACGGTCACCAGGCTGACCGCGAGACATCCGATGAAGACAGGGAGGTTCAGGACCGACAGGATGAGGACGGTCCCGACGAGTCCCAGCGCGCTGTTGACCAACTCCGGGAGCGAATTCTCGAAGAACTCGACGATCTCCTTGAGCATCCCCAGGCGGGCCGTCTTCGTGGACGTGCTGTGCTCGGCGGCGTCGACGACCATCTCCTGACCGAGCGTCGTGTAGATGCGCGCATAGGCGCGGCTGTCGACGAGGCGCCGGACGATGGCGATCGCCATGGTCACCGTGCCGAGCACCCCCAGCTCGATGAGTCCCCGGAGTGTGTCGGAGAGGACCGCGTCGATCGCGCGGCCGATGACCAGCGGAAAGAGGATCCACCCCGCCGCCTCCAGGACGACGAGGAGCATGGTCAGCGCGAAGCGGCCGGCAAACCGTCCCAGGAGGGCGCGCATCGGTCAGTGTGTTCGGGTGGGTGGGTCGAAGGGCTCGGCGCGGATCGCCCCGGGAGTGCGTCTACAGCGTACGACTGTCCTGACGGTGTCCTCTCCGGGGGTCGATTCTGGGTGCAGTGTGAGACTTCGCCTGTTGAAGATGCTCCACGGGCTCTTCCACCACTTCCGAACGGACGGGCGGTGCGTTGTCTTCCGGCGCGTCGAACCTGGTGATCCCGACGGCGCTCAGGATGAGCGCTGTAGAGACCGCCAGTCCCAACGCGGTAAGTCTTCGATTTGAGCGTCGTCTCAAGTGTGCCCTGGTCATCTTTTCTTCCTCCCCCTGAATCCCGCGGAAGACCCTCCAATCCGCTGCATGATTAGACAGCAAAAACCGTGCCAGGGTTGCCTCGGCCATTTTGGCAGGGTTGGCCGCGGACCCCGGCCCCAGCGGTGCCCGGCTGCCGCGAGCCGTTATCTTGATGACGAGCACGACAAGCCCGAGCCGGAGGAGGGGTGATGGGCCGAGCAACGAGGGTCGGACTGCCCGCGCTGATGATGACCGCCCTGGGCGTTTCGCCCGCGGCGGCGCAGGAGAATGTCGCGGTGCCAGAGAATCCGACGCCGGACGACGGAATTACCGACGTCGCCGGCATCCGGGTCGGCCACTTCACCTACCCCGACGCCCACACCGGTTGCACGGTCGTGATTGCCGACGGTGGCGCGACGGGAGGCGTCGACGTGCGGGGCGGCGCACCCGGGACCGCCGAGACCGATCTGCTGGATCCGGTGAACACCGTGCAGGAAGTCAACGCGGTGGTGCTGTCGGGCGGGAGCGCCTTCGGCCTCGCCACACGGGACGGCGTCATGCGCTACCTGGCGGAACGCGGCGACGGCTACCGCGTGGGAGCCGATCTGGTCGTCCCCATCGTGCCGGCGGCGATCATCTTCGACCTGGGCCTGTCCGGCGGCTTGCGTCCCGGCCCCGATTGCGGGTACGCGGCCGCGACCGGCGCCTCCACCGGGGTCGTCGCGGAGGGGAACGTGGGCGCGGGCGCCGGGGCCACCGTCGGGAAGATGCGAGGGATGGCCATGGCCATGAAGGGTGGCCTGGGCACGGCGTCGATCACCCTGGAGAGCGGCCTCACGGTGGGCGCGATCGTGGTCGTCAACGCGGTGGGCGACGTGATCGACCCGAGCACGGGCCGCATCGTGGCGGGGGCCCGCACGGAGGACGGCGGCTTTGCCGACGCGCGGCTCATTCTGCGTGGTGTGGTGCCTCGGAGCCGGCCGCGCGAGAATACCACGATCGGCGTGGTCGCAACCAACGCGCGCCTGACCCAGGCGGAAGTCACGAAGGTCGCCCAGATGGCCCAGGACGGACTGGCGCGTGCGATCGTGCCGGCGCACACGCCGGGTGACGGGGACACCGTGTTCTCCCTGGCCACGGGTACGCTCGAGACCGGCTTCAACCTCGGACAGGTTGGGGCGCTCGCCGCCGAAGCCATGGCGGACGCCATCGTCCGGGCGGTGCACGCGGCCCGCGGACTGCCATCGCTGCCCGCCGTGCGCGATCTGCCGGGGAACACGCGTCAGGGGCATACGCGGCCCAACCACCAGCGGCGATGAACGCAACCCTGGCGGGGCTGCTCCTCTACGTCGTGCTCATCACGGCCGTGGGCCTCGCGATCGGGCGCCGGGTCTCCGGAACGCGGGACTTCTTCGTCGCGGGCCGCGCGCTCGGTCCCGGCTTGCTCTTCGCCACGCTCCTCGCGGCCAACATCGGCGCGGGGTCGACCGTCAACGCGGCCGGCCTGGGGTACCAGAACGGGATCGCGGCGTGGTGGTGGGTGGGGTCGGCGGGCATCGGCACGCTCGTGCTCGCCTTCTGGCTTGGGCCGCGCATGTGGCGCGTGGCCAGGGAGCACTCGCTGCGCACCGTCGGCGACTACCTGGAACTCCGCTACGGGCCCTCGGTCCGCGCTTCCATGGCGGCGCTTCTCTGGGTCGGGACACTGGCCATCCTCGCGGGGCAGCTGATCGCCATGGCCTGGATCCTGGAGGTCGTGGCGGGTGCGCCGAAGTGGCTGGGGGCGGTCGCCGGGGGACTGGTCATGACGGTCTACTTCATGGCGGGAGGACTCCTCAGCTCGGCGTGGGTCAACCTGGTGCAGCTGGTTGTGCTGATGGCCGGTTTTCTGATCGCGGTGCCGCTCGCGCTCGATGGGGCGGGAGGCCTCTCGGCGGTCCTGGAGAATGCCCGCGCGACGCCGGGGCACCTCGATTTCATGAGCAGCGGCGACTCGGGCTGGCCGTACCTGATCCTGCTGGCCCCGGCCTTTATCGTCTCGCCCGGGATCCTGCAGAAGACCTTCGGCGCGCGCGACGTGCGCACCGTTCGCCTGGGATTGGCAGCCTGCGGGGTGGTCCTGATGCTGTTCGCGTTCCTCCCGCCGCTGTTGGGGATGATCGCGCATTCCGTGGCGCCGGGCCTGGACAATCCCGAGACCGCCCTGCCCGAGATCCTGACCCGGGGCGTGCCGGCGTGGGCCGGGCTCCTGGGTCTCGCCGCGGTGCTGTCGGCGGAGATCAGTTCGGCGGACGCGATTCTCTTCATGCTCTCCACCTCGTTGTCGAAGGACCTGTACAAGCGGTTCGCCAGACCGGACGCGACGGACGCGCAGGTGCTGCGGGTGGCGCGCATTGCGGCCGCTGCGGGCGGCGGGGCCGGGGTGGTGCTGGCGGTGATCATCCCGACGGTGGTCGACGCGCTCACCATCTTCTACTCGCTTCTGGGCGTGAGCCTCTTCGTGCCGGTCGTGGCCGGGCTGCACTCGCGGCGTCCCGGCCCGGCCGAGGCGCTGGCGGCGGCCGCGGCTGGAATGCTGGCGCTCCTCGTTGCGCGCCAGTGGGGGAGCGGTCCGGGCTGGATGGTTCCGTCGGCCTGGGGACTGGTTTCGGCGGCCGCGGCCTACACGGTATTCTTCGCAGCGCGACGCATGGCAAGGAGCGCCAGCACGTGAACCGCTTCCCCGACGAGATCCGCACCTGCGAGATGCACACCGGCGGCGAGCCCGTGCGCATCGTAACGGCGGGCTATCCCCGGATCCCCGGGGCCACGATCCTGGACAAGCGGCGCCACGCGAAAGACGAACTCGACCACCTGCGCCGCTTCCTCATGCACGAACCGCGCGGCCACACGGACATGTACGGCGTGATTCCGGTCGAGCCGGACCATCCGGACGCCGACCTGGCGGTGCTTTTCTGCCACAACGAGGGCTACTCGACGATGTGCGGCCACGCGACCATCGCGATGGCGCGCTGGGCGGTGGACGAGGGCCTGGTCGAGGCGCGGGAGCCGCGTACCACGGTGCGCATCCAGTGCCCGTGCGGCCTGGTGACGGCCCACGTGCAGGTCCGGGACGGGCGCGCCGGGATGGTCCACTTCGAGAGCGTGGGCGCCTTCGCCCCGCTCCTCGACGCGAAGGTGGACGTGGAGGGCTCGGGGACGGTGGAGGTGGACATCGCGTACGGCGGCGCCTTCTACGCGTTTGCGCCAGCTTCCCGATTCGGTCTTGATGTCCGCACGTCGCCCGCGCGCACGCTGGTCGACGCGGCGTGGGCGGTCACCTGCGCGGCCAAGGCACAGCTCGACCTCGACCACCCGGACCATCCGGATCTCGGCTTCCTGTACGGAACGATCCTCACGGATGGCGGCCACGGGCGGACCCGGCCGAGCGCCAACGTGTGCGTGTTCGCGGACCGCCAGGTCGACCGCAGTCCAACCGGCAGCGGCGTGACGGCCCGCATGGCGATCCAGAAGGCGAGAGGGCTCGCGGGCGTGGGTGAGGAGCGTCGCTTTTCCAGCGTGACGGGGAGCGTGTTTACGGGATGCATCGTCGAGGAGACGCGGGTGGCCGAGCACGAGGCCGTCACCGTGCTCGTCGGGGGCCGGGCCCACTACACGGGCTCGGCGCGCTTCCGTCCCGAGGCGGGGGATCCCCTGGTGGGGGGATTCAGGGTGCGATGACCTGCGGCGAGGGCCTCCAGGGCTGCCGGGGCCGCAGGGGGCGCAGCGGCGGGGATTGTGCCGCCGGTGCCGAACGCGCCTATTCTCCCGCATGACCAGACAAAACGGACGAAACGGACGAATGGACAGGAAGCGCTTTTTGCGTGCAGCGGGGCTAGGGTGGGGTGCCGCTTGGCTGGCAGGATGCGCGCGGGACGGGACGCCGGGCAGTGCCGCCGAAGGAGGTGGGGGGGACG
>CAZRQE010000079.1:0-13675 GCA_964602175.1 uncultured Gemmatimonadaceae bacterium
GGTGACGCAGTCCGCGACCATCGCGACCGATGGTCAGAACGTGCAACTCAACTTCGCCGGTGAGTACATCCGCTCCTCGGCGGTGGTCGGCAACGTGGTAGCGGCCGACGCCATGATGAGCGGGGGCGACGGCCAGCCCGAGACGCTGGTCGGCGTGACGGTCACGCTCGGCGGCGAGCACGCCATGGGCGAGACCATGGAGACGGCCGAGGACGGCGGCTTCGCCTTCACCGGGCTCAGGGCCGGCACCTACACGGTGACGATCTCGGACTTCCCTGAGGACGTGTCCTTCGAGACGGTGAGCGTCGAAGTGGAGGTCGAGGTGGGCGAGGTCGGCAGCGCCGACTTCACGGGCCACTTCATCCGCACCTCCGCGGTCGAGGGCCAGGTGGTCATCGAGGGCGAGGGCCTTGCCGGGGTGACGATCACCCTGAGCGGCGGTCCGGCCGATGAGAGCTACACCATGCTGACCGACGCCGACGGCATGTACCGGTTCGAGGAACTGCGCCCCGGCGACTACACCGTCAGCATCTCCGACTTCGACACGCGCGACTACGAGTTCGCGGCGACGTCGCAAGACGTGAGCGTGGATCTCGACGAGACGGGAACGGTGTCGTTCACGGGTGTGCTGCTGCGCACCTCCGGCATTGCCGGCCGGGTGAGCGTCGAGGGCATGGGCCTGGGCGGCATCGAGGTCACCCTGTCGGGCGCGGCCGACGCGAGCACGATGACCGATGACGGCGGCCAGTACTCCTTCGCGGGTCTGGCGGCGGGCGAATACACGGTCTCGATCGCGGTCGAGAGCGCGGCCTACGTGTTCGAGTCGATGAGCGCGGACGTGACGCTCGGCGACGACCAGTCGGCGATTCAGAACTTCGAGGGCGCGCACGCGCGCACCGCGAGCGTCTCGGGGATGGTGTTCCTCGACGAGGCCGCCAAGAACAACATGTACGACGAGGGCGAGCATCCGCTGGCGCACGCCGGCATTCCGGTGGCGCTGGTGGGTCCGGGTGTCAACGAGCAGCGGCTCGGGGCGACGGACGCCATGGGTGCGTTCTCTTTCGAAGGCCTGCAGGCCGGCCCGTACCAGTTGGTCGTGCTCATCAACGCCGAGGTCGCGGCGGCCCTCGCGGCTGCCGACGGGGCCTACGGTGGAGCCGGGGAAGGTTACGCGGTAGCTCTGGGAGTCGGCGAGGCCGCAGCGCAGAACATCCCGTTCGACATCACGCACACGACCGTGAACTTCACGGTGTCGCTGAAGCACGGCGACGCCATGGGTGCGGCGCTTCCCGGCGCCAGCGTCACCCTCTACTCGGGTGAGAACAAGGTCGGCAGCGGCGACACCGGCGACGACGGGTCCGTGGCGATCAAGGTCGCGCGTGCCGGCACCAGCGGGAACATGGTGATGGCGGGCGTCTCGGCCGACGGCTACGACGTGGCCGACGGCATGACCGAGGTGTCCTGGGATCCGCAGATGTTCGCGACCGCGGCCGGGAACTCGAACGACATCGTCAACCTGAACGTCGACGCGACCGTCAGCGGCGCCACGATCACCACCGATTACGGTGGCGGCAAGGCGCTCGCCGGCTGGGCGATCGGCGTCACGATGGGCGACGACGCGGTCGAAGGCGCGCCGGAGATGCTGGACGACGACGGCAATGCGGCGCTCATGACCACCGTGGGGAAGGACGCTCTGCCCGCGACCTTCACCTTCGCGGTCGCCGACGACCAGGACGACAAGATGGACGGCGGCGAGAGCTACCAGGGCAGCGCGGTGGAGTACACGCACACCGGTCTCGCGCTGGCGGGCACGATGGACGCCGGCACGATCGAGGTGGCCTACTCGACGCAGACCCTGAAGGTCTACGTGCACCACGAGCGCGACCAGGTGATGGGCTACACCGGCAACCTCCTGGGCGGCGACATGAGAGACACCGACGGCATGGTCTCCGTCGGCATCCGCTACGTCGACGACAGCGGGCGCTCCCGAGCGTTCGTGGCCGCGGACAGCATCACCAGCGGCAACAAGGACGGCGTGCACACCTTCAGCAACGTACCGGCCGACAAGAACGTCATCGTCCAGGCGAGCAAGACCGACGCCGCCTCGAGCATCAAGCTGCTCGACCCCGACGAGCTCGCGGCGTACACGGGCGTGGAAGCCAACGGCATCACGAGTGGCGCCTTCGGTGCGATGGGCGGCTTCAACCACACGGTCGAGCTCTGCCCCCTGCAGGCCACCGCGCCCCAGGACCACGACGAGTGCGCATCGTTCGCCTACGTGACCACCCACACCGTGAGCGGGCTTGTGTGGAAGGCGGGCGTCTCCACGAGCGGCGACGACTTCGAAGAGAAGGATCCTGTCTTCGTACCCGGGCAGACGGTCAGTCTGTCACCGGTCGAGGGCAAGAACCTTGCCGGCGAGGAAGAATCCTTCACGACTGCCGAGAAGGACACGCGGAAGGACAAGACCAAGGGCCTCGACGCGACCCACCAGTTCAGCTTCGGCGGCGTCGCCTCGGGCGCCTACAAGCTCAGCGTCCCGGACGGATGGCGGGCAAAGATGGGCGACAAGGGCGCCACCGCCGACGTCGGCGACGCGCTCAACCCGCTCGGTGGCGATGTCTCGCTCGACATCACGCCGGCGACGGCTACCGTCTACGGCCGTGTCGACGGCAGTGACGGCTTCCCGCTCGAAGGCGTAACCGTGGACGTGAACGGACGGACGGCCATGACCGACGCCGCCGGCCGCTACATCGTGGACGGTGTCAGCGCGGTGCGGGGCAAGGTTTTCGTTTCGGCCGCCAAGGAGGGGCAGAACGCCCCCAAGCCGGACTCCACCAGCGTCGACTTCGGCGCGAACACGGTGAGCAGGTTCGACATTGACCTGTCGGCCGTGAGCCAGACCGCTTCGATCAGCGGGACGGTCAGGGCGTCCGGCACCGCCGCACCGGTTGCCGGCGCGGAAGTCACGGTAACCGGTTCGAAGGTGACCAACCTGGACAAGAACGGTAAGCTCCTGACGGACGCCGAGGGCAACTACACGGCGATCGTCGAGGCTGTCGCTCTGGGCGGAACGGTCTCGGTGGCCGTCTCCAAGAAGGGCATGAGCTTTGCGCCCGCGTCGATCGGTGGTCTTCCCGCGCACGCGAATTCGGCCATCTCGGGCATCGACTTCACCGGCTTCGTGCACGCCACGATCACCGGTGTAGTGGTCGCTCCGGGTGGTGGCCCGCTGAGCGGTGTGGCGCTTTCGGCGACATCGACGACCGACACCACCCTGGTCGTGCACGACACCACGGGTGTGACGGGCCGCTTCTCACTCAGCGTGCCGTACGGCGGCTACACCGTCGCGGCCTCGTTGGCCAACCACGTCTTCGGCGACCCCTCGGCGTCGTCGACCGGCTGGACGGTGCCCACGGCTCCGGGTCAGACCGTGGACATCGGCCGCATCCAGGCGATGACGGCGATGGCCAGAGGCGTCACAGCGGTGCGCGAGACGGATACGACGACGGTGCAGGGAGTCTCGACCTACAACGGCACCGTAACGGTGCGGTGGACAAGCAGCGCCGACGACGTGCCGGACGGATACAGCCCCGCCGTCTATACCATCGAGACCAATACCGGCACCGACGGTGCCTGGGAGGGCGCGGATGCCGCCGCGCTCGCTACCGGAGATACAACCGGACTCGGCAGATTCACTGCCGGCGCCGACGACGACGGCGAGTTGATGGTTCGAGTCGTAGCCACGGCGTCCGACGATGGTACGAACACGCCTGCTCTTGAGCAGTTGGTGCTCGCCTCTGCTCCGACTACGCTTGCGGCGGTCGATCCGTCGGTCAGCAATGTCGCGGCGGCACTTGATGTGACTGCCGATACCACCGTTGCCGACACGTTCACTGTCACCTGGGACGCGACAACGAACGACCGTTCGGAGTTCCGGATCACCGTCCAGTTGAACGCGGCCTCCCTGGATGCGACCACGTGGTTCGTCGCTGCGGGCGGCACCCCTGCCGCACTTGCCAGCTCAACCAGGGAGTGGGAGTTGCAGATCGCCGGTGGCACTGACCCCGCGGGCAACGTCTCGTGGGCGACCGTGGGCGGTGCGGCAGGCATTGCCATCACCCCGGCCGAACTCAGGGCAGCCACCATGGTCCGAGTCGAGTCGAGACAAGGCGCCACCGGTGAATGGAAGAGCGTCGGAGTCTCTGTCACTGCGGCCGGTGGAAACTAGCAACCCTTCAACACCATCAGCCTGGCTGACTCGCCACCAGCCAGGCTGATGGTCGCAGGAACGGCTCACCCCCCGTCCGGGACTTGCCGGGCGGGGGGTGACGCTCGTTCAAGTCACGATTCCACCGCGCGTTGTCCATCTGACGCGGAGACGAACACGATGATCCCGAACCAGCCTGGCCTACCCGTCCGCGCCTTTCGGGCCGCCGCAGTCATCTGCGGGTTCCTGAGTTCCTCGACGGGTGTGCACGCCGAGGAGCCGTCTCCGGACGGTTGGACAGAGGTGGTCCGGCTGGTCGCGCGAAGTGCCTGGGGGGCGACGGCCGCCCGGCCCACGATCACGACTTTCAGATGGACATGGATTGGACCGGCACAGGAAACTGCCAGGCTTGATATCGGTTTCTCGGAACCCGTGAACGACTTCGCGCCCGACGACATCCAATTCACATGCCCGCACTCGACTACGGCGTGCGTCACGGTGGCTACCCTCGTCGATGTCGGCACGAATTCCCGGTCCTTTTCGGCCAGGCTGGAGATGCCGCGAGACTATGACGGCCTTGTGACCGTCCGCATCCCTGCCGACAGGGTATACAACAACTCGAACCCGCCGCAGTGGAATCTCCCGTCGACTACGACGATCGTCGAGGAGGTGGACACGAGGGCCCCGCGCACGGTAGTCGCCGGTGGTACGAGGATCAACGCCGACAAGGTCGACATCCTCTTCGACGAAGACCTTGACAGGCGTTTCGTTCCGGCCGTCAAGGACTTCGCGGTTGGCTTCACCAGGAGAGGTGCGTTCGACCGCAGGTTGGTGACCAAGGTCGAAGTATCCACGCGCCAGGTGTTCCTGTACCTGGACAGCCCTGTGGAGGTGGGCGACGTGGTCGAGGTGATCTATTTCGACACCGGTCCGAACGCGATCCGGGACCTGGCCGGCAATCGAGCAGCGCGCTTCCAATTGCCGGGGTGTCGTCCATCCGTACTCGTTGAATGCGTGAGCAACCATACCGGCACCACACCCACCGGGCTGCCCGGCGCGCCCCGCAAGCTCACGGCGGTGGCCGACGGCGCCGACGCGATCGACCTGGACTGGGATCCGCCGAGCTCGGAGGGCGGCGCCAGGATCAGGGGGTACCTCATCGAGTGGTCGAAGGACGGCCGCGACCCCTGGTCGACTCTGGTGCGCAGTCGGGACACGGCAACGGTCTACCGCGATGAAGATGTCTCGGCGGGCGAGACGCGCCACTACAGGGTGTCGGCGGTCAACTTCAACGGGGAGGGACCCGCCTCCAACGTTGCCACCGCCACCACCGAGCATGTCCTGCCGGGCGCGCCGCGGCGATTGGAGGCGCGGGCCCGCGGGGACTCCGCCATCGTTTTGAGGTGGAGCGCGCCTGCCTCCCCGGGCTCGACCCCGATCACCGGCTACCGCATCGACGTGTCGCGCACGGGAACCGGCGGGTGGAACCCGCTCGTGGCAAACACCGGGTCCACGGCCACCATGTACACCCACGCTCCCCTCCAGCCCAACAGCACCCGCTACTACCGCGTCGCCGCGATCAACCGTGCGGGCGACAGGGGCCCGTGGTCGGACATCGACGACGCAACCACCGATGTGACTGTTCCGGGCGCACCCACGGGCCTCAGGGCGGTGCCGGGCGGGATGCGGGGCACCGACCGGATCGTCCTCACCTGGAGCGCTCCGGTCGACAACGGCGGGAGCGCGATCACCGGCTACCGCATCGAGTGGCGTACCGACCACTCGGACTGGCGCATCCTCGTGCCCGGCCCCACTGGCACGGCAACCACCTACGAGCACACCGGTCTCCCTCCCGCCACCACCCGGTTCTATCGCGTGTATGCGATCAACAGCAAGGGAACGGGTCCTCCCTCCAGCGTAGCCGAAGGCACCACCAACGCTGGGCCGCCCGGGCCGCCGCAGAACGTGCGCGCGCGCAGCACCGGGCCGACCAGCATCCTCCTCGCCTGGGACCGGCCGGAGACCGACGGAGGGGAGCGCATCACCGGCTATGCCATCCAGAGGATCGGGCGCAGCGACAACGAGTGGGTCACCCACCGTTCCAACACGGGGACGACGGCGACCACGTTCACGGACACCGGACTGGAGCCGGTGACCCGGTACCAGTACCGGGTGGCCGCCATCAACCGCGTGAGTCGAGGGGAATGGGCGCCGGAGCCCTCCGCGCTCCCGGCGACAGCCATTACACACGCCGACAAGGCAGGGGCCCCGACCGGGCTGACGGCCCAGGCGGTGGGCACCGCCCGCATCGACCTGTCATGGAACGCGCCCCGCTACACCGGCGGTGTATCGATCATCGGCTACCGCGTCGAGACCTCCGACGATGGCGGCACGACTTGGACCCTCCTCCGCCGCAACACGAACTCGACGGCAACGACCTTATCTGACGTGAACCTCCGGCCCGCCACCACGCGGCACTACCGGGTGGCGGCGGTCAACCTCGCGGGGTTCGGTGCGTACTCGAACACGGCGCGCGCGACCACCGACGCGACCGTGCCGGGGGTGCCGCGGCGTCTCAGCGCCGAGGCGGCCGGCACTTCACAGATCGACCTCTCGTGGCAGGCGCCCTCGGACAACGGGGGCGCGCGCATCACCGGCTACCGCATCGAGGTGTCGGCCGACGGGGGCAGGAGCTGGGAGGACCTGGTGGGGAACACCCGCACCACGGCCACCGTCTACACACACAGCGGGCTCGCGCCGGCCAGTACGCGCCACTACCGCGTCTCGGCGGTCAACCGGGTCGGCGTGGGTGAGGCGTCGCGAGTCGCGGGGTCCACCACCGACGCCACCGTCCCGGATGCGCCCACCGGGCTGGCGGCCAATGACGTCACGCCCACCCAGATCGATCTGTTCTGGATCGCGCCCGCCTACAATGGCGGCGCGCGCATCACCGGCTACCGAATCGAGGTCTCCGAGGACGCCGCCGCGTGGGCGGACCTGGTGACCAACACGGAGTCCACGGTCACCGCCTTCTCGCACACCGGCCTGCTGCCGGGAAGCACGCGGCACTACCGGGTCTCGGCGATCAACCGGGCGGGCACCGGCGCGGCCTCGGCGAGCGCCTCGGCGGCCACGGACGATCCCGTGCAGCGCGCGGGGCGGCTGAACACCCGCGTGCTGCCGCACGTGGCGGCGGCGATGACATCGAGCACAGTCTCGGCGATCGCCGGCCGCGTCGATGCCGTAGCCAGGGGAATGGGCATGGAGCGGCGCGTGGCAACGAACGGGCTGTCGTCCATGGCCGCGAGCCTGTCCGCGCCAAGCGTGGGAGGCCTCGGTCTCGCACAGGGCGGCCAGGCCGGCCTCGCGGCCCTATTCGGCGGCACCTCCTTTACGATGCCCGTCGGCGCGTCCGACGCGCAGCAGCAGTCTGCCAGCGGCACGCAGCTGGCGAGCTGGGGCGCGGGGGAATACCACCACCTGGGCGAACCCGGCGCGACCGGCGTCGACTGGAAGGGCAACATGGTGAGCGCCCATGCGGGCGTAGATCTACGCGTGGGGCCGGACATCCTGGCGGGCGTCGCGGGCTCGTACTCCTCGGGCTCCTTCGACTTCACGGACAGGACGGGCGCCACCGCGGTGACAGGCACCTACGCGACCACCATGGCCAGCGTACACCCCTACGTGGCGTGGTTCTCCGGCGCGCCCGGCACCTCGGTGTGGGGCTCGGCGGGGTTCGGCCGGGGCGACGTCGAGGTCAATGACGGGCGCGAAGGACTCCGCACCAGCCCGGCCAGCATGTTGACCGGGGCGGGGGGCGCCAGCTACCAGCTGGTCACGCGAGGCGCCGGCGGCGTCCGCCTCAAGGCCGAGGGTTGGGCTGGCCAGGTGATGGTCGACGGCACCGAGCAGATCGAAGAGGTTACGCTGAACATGCAGCGCGGCAAGCTCGCGCTTGAGCTGACGCAGGCCTTCCGCAGGGACACCGGGAGCGAAATGGCGTTCGTGCTCGAGGGGGGGATGCGCTACGGCAACGGAGACGCGGTGAACGGCGCCAGCGCCGAAGTCGGTGGCGGTCTGCGCTACACGAACTCGAAGCTCGGACTGACCGCGGAGGGCCGCGGCCGGTTCGTCATCTCGGCGCGCGACGGCTACGAGGAATGGGGCCTCGGCGGCATGCTCATGTTCGACCCGGCGACACGGGGCCAGGGCCTGTCGATCCGGGTGGTGCCCTCCTACGGCGACCACGCGAGCGGGGTGAACCAACTGTGGGAGCGCGGGGTGTACGACGCCGTGGGCGGCCACGGCCCGGGCATGAACCCCAACGTGAATGGCGAGGTGGCCTACGGCATCGCCGGCTTCCAGGGGACGCCCTACGCCGGCTTCTACCTGGCCGAGAGCGGCATGCGCGCCTTCTCGAGCGGCGTGCGCTACGATCTGGGCGCGGATGTCGGGTTGCGGCTCGACGGCACGCGGCGCGAGAGCACGCTCGGCGGAGCGCAGCACACGGTGGGCGTCCGCGGAAGGATCGGGTTCCGGTAGGGGAGGGAGGATGGTCTTGGCAATCGAGCGAGCCGTTGTCCTTCTCGCGAACATCGATCGGTCGACCGCGGCGCATGGCTACAGGCGCGACCACAGGCATCGACTGCGGACAATCCAGCTCTACGAATACGAGGACGCGGCCACGCTGCTCGCGGATTTCTGGAAGGAAGTGGACCAGGTGCTTCGAGAGAGAGGATCGATTCCATGAAGACACTGCAGATCGGCATCGCCGACTACGACCAGATGAAGGCGCGCACGATGGCCATTGCTCGTGGCGAGCACACGCCTGCGAAGGGTGAACCCAAGGTCTGGTTCACCTCGATAGAGAGCTTCGCGAGGCTGTTGTCCGAACACAACAGGCATCTCCTGGAGCTGATTGCCCGAGAACGGCCTCAATCGCTCACGGAGCTCGCGGAACTGGCCGGGCGCCACAAGTCCAACCTTTCGCGAACCCTGAAGACGATGTCGCAATACGGACTCGTGGAGTTGCGGCGGGGTGTGCGCGGAAGGTTGGTGCCGCGGGTGCCCTACGACCAAGTGAGGCTCGATGTCTCGTTGACGGCGAGGATGGATCCCTCTAATCCCACTCAAACCCGTAGTGCGTCTCGAGAAAATACCTGAGCGACCTCGCCAGAGCTCCTGCAAGACGCCGGCGGTTCCCGTCCGTGTCCCGAATCCCCGGGCCATGCAGCTCGATCTGCACGCCGTCGATCACGCCTCCATCCAGCGACCCGTGGCGGCGAGTGCTGTAGCCTCCGCTGAAGAAGGGTTCCCCATGCGGATCGGGAATCAGCGGGCTGGGGACGGTCGTGACCCGCTCGCCGAACAGCAGCGCGCCCAGGCTCTCGGGTCCGCGCACGATGTCGGCGAAGGAGACGTCGACCCGGCGGGCGAGCGAACGGATGCTCGACTGCTCCGGGAAACGCGGGGCGTTCAACTGGGTGTCGGAACGGCTCAGGTCGCTCCCGGTGAGGAGGTATCCCAGTTCGACCCGCGGGGTAGGGTGCGAATGGCCGTGCAGGTCGACGTAGAATCCGCGGCCGTGGTCCTCCGCGATGCGGTCGCGGGCGATCATGATGAAGCGGTGGTACTCGCGCCAGGCCTGCTCCGCGAACTCGCTTCCCTGGGCCGCCTCCACGATCTCCCGGTTGGGGTCGAGGCGCGTGCGCCGAAGCCGGCTGATCACGATGTGCGGCTGGCCGCCTCCGAAATAGGCGATGATCGAGTCGCGGACCGCGCGGGTCGTTTCCTGCGTCCACGAGTCCCGCCCGAGGGTCCCGTAGGTGCGGCGTGGAATCTCGTCCGGCTCCTCGCCGCCCCCGTGCCCCGCGCTCACCACCAGGGGCAGGTCGCCGGCGATGTACTCGACGTACCGGTTGCGCCCGAAGTAGGTCCGGCCGGGCACGTACTCGGCGACGGGCGGGGCGATGTACACTTCCAGCCTGGCCGTGCCGGACACGTCTCCCGCGGTCGCCCGGACCTCGGTGCCGCCCGTCGCGACGGCGGTGGCCTGCCCTTTGGCGTCGATGGTTGCGACGGAGGGATCGGCGACCGACCAGGCGACCTCCGCCCCGGCGATGGCCGTGCCCCGCGCATCGGTCACCCGGGCTTCGAAGCGAATGGTCGAGCCCCGCTCAAGCAGCAGCTTCTGTTGCGGTGAAACGGCGACGTAGGCGGGAGGCGAGGGAGAGGTGCCGCCGTCGCATGCCAGGACGGCGAGCAATATCGCGGAAAGCCATGTGCGCATGTAGCTTCTCCGGGTCCTCTCCGGCGGGCTTCCCCTGAATAGTGATCGCCTTCGGCGTCGACGATCAAGAGCAGGGGGGCCGGTGCCCGCGCCGGAGCCGGGGCGCGAGGAGAACCGTGAAGAGAACGACATGATCCGCACCGAGGCGCTCAGCAAGGAATTCCGGTCTCGCGGGGCCAGGCGGGTGCAGGCGGTGGATCGCCTGGACCTCACCTGCGACCCGGGCGAGATCTACGCGCTCCTGGGACCCAACGGGGCGGGGAAGACCACGGTGCTGCGCATCCTGAGCACCCTGATGGACCCGACCTCGGGCGAAGCCTGGGTGCGAGGACACTCGGTGCGCGCGGAGAAGGCGGCCATCCGCGCCCTGATCGGCTTCGTGTCGTACGAGACCCGTGTGTACGAGCGCCTCACGCCGCGCGAGATCGGCCACTTCTTCGGCCGCCTGAACGACATGGCCCCGGCCGCCATCGAAGACAACCTCGCGTACATCTTCGATCTGCTGGACATGACGGAGTTCGCCGACGAGCGCACCGATACGTTCTCTACCGGCATGAAGCAGAAGACCGTGCTCATGCGCGCGCTGGTGACCAACCCGCTGATCCTCATCTGGGACGAACCCACCTCCGGGCTCGACGTCCTCACCGCCAAGCGTGTGATCGACTACATCCGCCTGCTGAAGGGGGAGGGGAAGACGGTCCTGTTCTCGACCCACATCCTGTGGGAAGCGGAAAAGCTCGCCGACCGCATCGGCATCATCCATCGGGGAAGGCTCAGGTCCGAAGGGACCCTGGAATCGCTGCGGGCGCAGACCGGGCTCGGGGACCTCGAGGACATCTTCTTTTCGCTCGTCGGGGCCGACGGGGAAGCGGGCGGCCGATGATTCGCAAGGCGCTGCTGATTTACGGGAAGGAGATGCGGGTCCTCAGGCGGGACGCTCGGCTCATCGGGGGGATGGTGGCGAGCGCGCTCGTCTTCTTCCCCCTGCTGATGGGGCTGGCCAGCAACCTCGACCGGCTCGGCGGGGACGACCCCGGGCCGGTCCCGGTGGTCGCCCCGGGAGGCGACGATGTCCTGCGCCGGCTGCTCGACGCCAATCCGCTGGTGCGCGTCGCGACGCTGGAAGAGGTGGCGGAGGGGGGCGCAGCCCACGTGACCGTGCTGCGGGAAGGGACCGCGTACCGGATCCGGGCGGCATCCGCCGAGAACGCGGTCTGGGCCGCGGCGGTGTCGCTGCGCCAGGATCTGCAGGCGGTACAGCAGCGGGCCATCGAGGACAGGCTTGCCGAGCGGGGCCTGCGCATGCGCGATCTGCGTCCCTTCGAGGTCGTGCTGATCGATACCTCGGGGGGCATCGGGGGGGCGCTCAGCCTGCTCATCCCGTACATGGCGGTGATCCTGCTGGTCACCAACGCGGCGCGCGCGCTCTACGTCGCGGTCGGGGAAAAGGAGAAGAACACGCTGGCGGCGCTGCTGGTGTCGACGGTGCCGCGTCCCGCGATCGTGATCGGCAAGAGCCTGGCCATCATGACGTTCGCGGTGGCGGCGTCGCTCCTGCTCATCGTCGGAATGATGATGGCGGCCCGCCTGGGGCTCGCGCCCGAGGACTTCGCGGGGCCGGGCGAGCTATCGCTGGCGCCGGCGCAGGTGGCGGCGCTGGCGGTGAATCTCGCCGCGCTCGCGCTGCTGGTGTCCGCTCTGGTCATGGTGATCGGCACCTGGGCGCGCTCGCAGCGCGAGGCGGGCATGTACACTGCGCCCCTGGTGTTCCTCTCGGTCTTCCTGGCCATCTTCGCGCTCGCGCCGGCCTCGTTCGGAGCGGCGGTGTATGCGGTGCCCATCCTCGGCAACGCCCTGGCGATGCGCGAGGCCATACAGGGGCAGGTCGACTGGCTGGCGCTTGCGCTGCTCGCCGGCGTTAACGCCGTGGGCTTCGGGCTGCTGACCTGGTGCTCGATCCGGCTCTACGGGCGCGAGTCGGTGCTCTTCCGGGTGTAGGCCAGGCTTTCCGGAGTCAGGCTACGCTCTCCACTCCTCCAGGAGCTGCCGGTCGCGTTCCAGGTTGAGTTGAAGCTGGTTGCGCCGGTCCTCGGGAAGCGTCCTGAACCATTCCAGCGTGTCGATGGCGGTGACCGCCATGGGGCGGAACTTGAGCCCCCTGGCGACGGCCCTGTGGGACCTGACGCGCGAGATTCCGCGAACCCGACCTTCCGTGGGCGGATACCAGAGCGGGAACCGAGCTTGCCGCTCGGCGAGGAATGGCTCGTCGATCCAGGTGAAGGAGAGCGGAGTGCTCGTAATCGCGCGGATGCCGTAGACGAACTCGGCCATCGAGGTCGGGGCGAGGGCCGGGCCGGCGGCGTTGTAGGTGCCGCCGATGTCGCGCTCAAGGCACAGGATCATGAACTCGGCCAGGTCGCGCACGTCGATGAACTGCACCGGTGTGTCCCGGCTCCCCGGTGCGATGATCTCACCGCCGTGGTCGATGCGCACGGGCCAGTAGGTGAAGCGGTCGGTGGTGTCGCCGGGCCCCGCCACGACATGCAGCCGCACCACGGTGCCCCGTTCCCGGTAGGTGTCGGTGACGGCGTTCTCGCAGAGGATCTTGAGAGGTCCGTAGTAGCGGTCGACATCTTCGCTTTCCGGATCCTCGATGGGGAGCAGCTCCGAGTCCTCGGTGAGCTCGTCCTGGTCGAAACTGTATACGGACCCGGTCGAGGTGAAGAGGTATCGGCCCACCGAGTCGCGCATGAGTTCAGCCGAGTCGCGCACGTGGCGGGGCACGTAGCCGCTGTTGTCGATCACCGCGTCCCAGGTGCGACCCTCCAGGGCGCCGAGCTGGCCGTCCCGGTCGCCGATCAGCGTCTCCACGCCGGGAAAGAGGTCCGGGGCGGTGCGGCCCCGGTTGAAGATGCTGACCTGGTGGCCCCGGTACATTGCGTAGCGCACCTGGTGCGGGCCGATGAACCCGGTGCCGCCCAGGATGAGGATGCTGAGGGGGCGGGAGTACGTCATTTCAACAACTCCTAGCGGATCCCCGGCGACGCGAGCAGGGCCGCCGCGCGGCGGTTCGATTCGGCGATGGCCTCCAGCAGCCGGTTCCGCTCGCGCACCAGCGTGGCCATGGCGAGGCGGTAGCGCTCGCTGCCCGGCGCCTCCTCGGCAAGGATCCGGGT
>CAZRQE010000080.1:0-9087 GCA_964602175.1 uncultured Gemmatimonadaceae bacterium
CCGCCTCGCCCACGCCCGCCGCTTGTCCCCATCAGCCCCACGTTTCCACGGCAAATCCCGGGACACCGGCATGCTCGTATGGGCGGGCCGCCGCCAACGCAACCGGCGCCCGCCCGGCAGAATCGGGCCGCCCCGCCGGAACGCTCGTCGCCCCATTGAATCACCCTCACCTAACGTCAGGGTCACCCCGGCGGCCGCCGGTCCCAGTAGTCATCCGCCCTCACATCCGTCCGCGTGATGTCGTCGTTCGTCCACGGCCGGGGCCCGTAGTCGCGCTCGATCGGCCACGTCTGCCGCAGCGTCCTCGCGTCGAACAGGTTGCCGCCGACCATGACCAGACTCACCTCGGACGACAGCCGGACATCCTCGAGCGGGTTCTGGTCGAGCACGGCCAGGTCGGCGAGCTTGCCCACCTCGATCGAGCCGATGTCCTGCTCGAGCCCGATGAAGCGCGCCGCGCTGATCGTGCCGGTCTTCAGGGCCTCCAGCGGGGACATGGCCTCGCCGAGCGCCCACATCTCCCAGTGCGCGCCCAGGCCGTCGACCTCCCCGTGCGCACCGACCGTAACATGGCCGCCCGCGCGGGCAATATCGGCCGCGCCCTCGGCGATCAGCGGGAAGATGTACTCGCGCGCCGGCTTCTTCACGAAGCTGCGCCGCACGGCAATCTCCTGCCATGGCGACCACGCCAGCTGCAGCGGATCGAGCCACAGGTCGCGCTCGCCCAGCCAGAACTCCAGCGCGACGCCCTTCGGGTAGTCGGTCAGGGTGATCTGCGGCGAATAGGTCGCGCCGGCCTGGCCCATGAACGTCGTCACGTCGCGATACGTGGGCACGTTCTGGATGGGGTGCTCCCAGCCGGTGTGGCCACCCATGACGAGACCCAGCAGGTAGATGAAGTCGCCGTTCTCGGCGGTCAGCGTGACGCCGCGCTCACGCGACGCCTGCGCGAGCATCTGCCGCTGCACCCGCGTGCACTGCTTGTAGTCCTTGAGCGACAGGGCGCCCTGGTCCGCGAGGCGGTTGACGTGGCCCAGCGCATCGTCGTAGGACCGGATCTCGCGGACGGGGCCGTGCGGGGGGCAGACCAGGGTCTGACCGGTCGAATAGGTCCGCGGGCCGATCACGCGGCCCGCCTCGTGCATCTCCGCGATCACGAACGAGGGGTCGGGCTGGGCCGAGGGGTCGTGGGTGGTCGTGACGCCGTAGACCAGATAGCGCGCGGATTCGTGGCGGCGCTGGGGCGGAATGAAGGAGCTGCCGGCGAAGGTCAGGTGGTGGGCGTGCACGTCGAGGAGGCCGGGGATGATCGTCTTGCCGGAGACGTCGACCACGCGGTCCGCGCCCGAAGCGTCGCAGTCGCCGACGCACGCGATGCGGCTGCCGTCGATGACGACCGTGCCGCGCTCGATCACGTCGGGCAGGGAGGGGGCGGGGGTCGCCCGCGACGAGGCGGCTGCCGAAGCCGCCATCGTCACAATCCGCGCACCCTCCAGCGCCAGGGTGCCGGTGGGGCGGGGCCGGGGGATGCGCAGGCCCAGGTCGCGGATGGTCGAAGAAACCTCGCCGCCCACAGTCACGGTCGCATGGCGGCCCGCGGAGGCGTATTCCAGCGTGCGGTTGTCCCGCCAGTGCGGATAAAAGCCGCCCTCGTGGAGTCGGGTGACGCCCGGGCCCGTGGCATCGATGGTGAGCGGGCCGGACGCCGTCAGGCCGGGGGGCGCCGGCGCGACGTGCATGGCCTGCAGTTGCCGGAAGGCGACGTGGCGGCCGTCGGGGGACAGGGCGGCCTGCTCGGTGCCGGGGGGGAGTCGGAGGTGAACCCGCTGGTCGCCGCCGTCGGGCGCGAGGGACAGGATTGCGGGCGCGCCGCCGTCGGCGCCGGCGAAGTACAGTCGGCCGTCGTCGCCGATCGTGATGTCGCGTTGGGGGCCGGTGGGGGTGAGTTCGCGCGCGGTGCCACCATGGGCCGGGACCTCGACGAGCTGCCAGCCGCGCCCGCCGAAGGTCACCCAGTTGAGCGCGGGGTCCCAGCGGTTGACGACCAGCGCACCGTCGTCGGGACGCCAGGCCAGCTGCGCATAACGGCCGGGTGTGGTCGTGAGGCGCACGGGCGTCCCGCCGCGCGCGGGGACCTTCCAGACATGACCGCCGTCCACGTCGTCCCAGGACGTGTAGGCGACCCAGCGTCCGTCGTGGGACCAGGCCGGGCCGGTCTCCAAGGGCTGATCGGAGGGATGCGGGTCGGCCATCGGGGCCGGGCCCGGGAGGGTCGTGCTTCCATCCGACCCCGCAGCGGTCAGGTAGCCGCCGGCGTCGGTGAGGCGGCGGGGACCGCCTTCGCCGACCTCTTCGATCCAAAGCCAACCGGCGGCCTCGAAAACGACATGCCGACCATCGGGCGAGGTCACCGGCGTGCGGGCGAAGCGCACCGCGAAGTCGTCGTCGGCGATCCGGCGCGAGGCGCGTGCCATTTCGGAGATGGTGCGCTGGACGCGGGCGCGGAAGGGGATCGTTTCGACGTTGCCCTCGATGTCAACGCGGCGGATGCGGCCGCCCTGGGCGATCACGAGCGAGCGGCCGTCGGGGGCCCAGCTGTAGCCGGGGAGGACGCCGATGTTCCAGCTGGGATGATGATCGGTCGCGGCGGGTGTGATCGGGTCCATCAGGATGCGTTCGTCGCCGGTTTCGAGGTCGCGGATCCAGAGCGCGGTGCGGCCCATGTACTCGTGGCCGCGGTAGGACATGACGCCGCCCGGGAGCTTGCGCGCGAACGTCAGCCAGCGGCCGTCGGGCGAGACTTCGGCGCCGACCTCGCCGAGGCGGAGCGGATACGCGGGACGTCCGCAGCAGTGGAGGTAGCGGCCGGTGGATTCGGTCACGTCGTCGATGGTGCCGGTGGCGAGGTCGAGGCGGCGGATGCGGCGTTCCTCGCCGGTGAAGATCGCGGAGCCGAAGAAGAGGGTGCGGCCGTCGGGGGCGAACGACGGGTTCTGTGCGCGGTCGGCCCCCTCCCAGAAGCCCGAGCGGGCCGGAGCGGTGGCGCCCGAAGCGCCGAGGACGACCAGGTCGGTCGGCGGCCCGCCCTCCGCGGGGAAGATCGAGATCACGTCGGTGGTGCGGTAGAACCCGACCGGCCCCTTCAGCTTGCGGGTGACCGCGATCTGGCGGCCGTCGGGCGTCCACTCCGGCTCCTGCAGGCGGTACTCGACGCTGAGATGAATCGCCCGCGGGTTGGAGCCGTCGGCGTCCATGACCCAGAGGTTGTCCTGCCCCCCGCGGTCGGAGACGAACGCGATCCGCGTGCCGTCTGGCGAGTACGTCGGGTGGTAGTTGACCGCGATCCCGCCGTTCTGCGTGAGCGATTCGGCGTCACCGCCCTCGGCCGGGACCCGGTAGATGTGCCCCAGCAGGTCGAAGACGATCCAGCGCCCATCGGGACTGATATCGAGCGACATCCACGTGCCCTGATCGGTCGTGAAGTCGATCTCGCGGGGTGTGCCGCGGGCCAGCGTGGCGTCCCACTCGGCGACGCTCTGGGCTTGGAGGGGGATGGTTGGGGGTAGGAGGGTGGTGGTGAGGAGCGCGCCTGCCTCAAGGCACGCTGACGTCCAGCACTTTGGTCGAGACCACATGGTTCATTAGCTCCGCGGTGTCGAAGTAGGTCGGGGCTGAGAGCGTAGACCGCTGGGGTCGGCGCGGGCAAGTTGGAAGCGTCCTGGCCCGCCTCCTGAACGAACGCGCCGGCTCTCGGCGCTGACCGCGGCACTCAGTGACGCCTTGACGGGACCTCAACCGGTCAGATCACGTGCTCGCAAACCGGCCATTTCATTTGTTACCGACATACGGGTTGACAGGATCGCGAAGCCACTCCAACCTTCGTCTCCCTGCGGAAGAAAGAGATCTTCCCAAGTTACGTTTCGCACGGTTACCCCGGAGAGAGATGACATGATTCGCAATCTCAACTTGCGCCGATCGTTGGGCATCATCGTCGTGACCATCGCCGCGGGCTCGCTTTTCGTCACGCCCGCCGAAGGTGCGCGTGCCCGCGCCGATGCCAACATCGTCTGCCCGGCCGTGCCTTCGACGGTAGAACTCGCGACAGAGCCGACCGCCTCACAGAATCCAGCCGACCTATGCGAGGCCATCGAGAACGGTTGCCTCAGGGGCTGCGAGCGTGGTGCCGAAATCCTCGTGAGTTGGGGGCTGATGGATGAAGGCGATGTCGACGCATATGTTAGGAATTGTATGTTCGAACATTGTGATAGTCCGTGCAAGGACCTGCCCAACTGATCGCCATCACATGAAACGTTTGAAAGGACTCAAGCTATGAATCGCATCACGCAGTTGCTACAGGGCTTCGTAGCGCTTGTCTTTTGTTCGGCCTTCGTTTTTCCAAACCCGTCGGGTGAAGTTGACGCATCGATCGCCGCCGAGCCGGGCTGAAGAAGAAGCCTGTTTCGATGTATGTGACGATCAAGCCACGCAGTTAGCCCGGCAGAGTGACGTGAGCCAAGACCAGGTTGATGACTTCCGCGATGCATGTGGTTCGGCGTGCTGGAGGAGGTGCTCCATGGAGGAGGAGCAGCACTGATGGCGAACAGGCGCATATTCAGCTTTGCCATCGGGGCGAGTGTGGCTGCTGCCGCCGCGTTGGCCTGTACCGACCAGGGCGACATTCCGGGTCCTGGCGATTCGAGCGCGTCCCCGCCGGCAACGGCCTTGTCCCCCGTTGCCAGTGCACAGGTTCCGCACAGCATCGCAAGTTCGGTTTCTCTCGTCGATGACGTTACGGCATGTACCATCGATTCGTTCGACGTGAGGGTACGCTGCGTATCTCAGGATGGATCCACCGTAGGGTTGGTGGGCCGGGAGGGAGACGGACCCGGAGAGTTACGAAACCCCTCCTCAGTCGTCCGGGGACCAGGCGGCACGGTGGGCGTGGTGGATGGCCGTCTGCGCCGGTTCCAGGTATTTCGTCCTACAGGCGAACTGGTCCTGAATGTCCCGTTGCCGGTACCGCCATTGTGGGTGCCGAGGTCCTTTTTCGGCGACACCCTGCTGGGCACTTACAGCGAAGCCGGTGACGTCGCGATGTTCTCGTCTTCGCTTGTTGCGGCCGCCGTGTCCATGTCCTCCGGCGAGATCGTGGAGGAGTGGCGACCGGCAAACATTCCCGAGGAACGGGAGTGCGGCCCGGTCCTGTTTGGTTTTCCATCGGGGTCCGGGACATGGGTGTTTGTGGACTGCATGGGCCGCTTGTCGTTCGTCGACGGCACCGGCGACATTAAGACCGTGCGGGCGCCGTGGTTCGAGGAATTGCCGAACGAGCGAGACTTGGCGTACTTTGTGGACAGGACGAAACGTATGCGACAGTCCTTTGCCCGGCGCAGGGCCGACATGTACAGGCAGAGAGGTAGGACCCCGCCTGGTCCCAGTAGAAGTGTTGAAATCGATTCGGACGAGCTGGAGGAATACAGGGCAACGCCCAAGTCGTACTACTTGCTCAGAGGTCAGGAAACGATCGACGACCAAGACCGGTTGTGGATATCGACGCACAGAGACCGGGCGGAGTATTCTTACGTGGATGTCTTTTCTCTGGATGCACAGTACGTCGGAACCGTGCGGGTGGCGGGCCGAATGGTGGACTTCGACGTGTTGGGCAAGACCCTCATTGTGCTGGTGGAAGGTGCCGACCTTGCGGCGTCCAGGCAAATCGACTGGTACGAGATACCGAGTGCCTTCGGCGGGAGCGGCACGGACCGGGTCCAATGACTCAGGGTCGTGCCGTCAGGGCACGCTGACGTCGAGAACTTTGGTCGAGACCACATGGTTCATTAGCTCCGCGGTGTCGAAGTAGGTGGGCTTCAAGCGCCGCTCGCTGGTGAGCCGGGCCTGGTCGACGTAGTAGGGCGAGTCGGGGTTTTCGCTCTGGCCGTAGTTGTGCAGCGTGTACGACCGGATGGGGTCGGTGAACTGCACCAGGCGCAGGAGCCGCGAGCCGATCTCGACATGGCGCAGGCCGAGCGAGTCGGGCGGACTGAAGGTGCTCATGGCGCGCAGCGTGAAGATGCAGGAGAGGTCGAGCGCGCAGCCCACCCCGCCGCCAGCGGGCGGCACGATCGACAGGCCGCCGAGGGGCCAGGTGCGGCCGCCGCGGCCGATGCGGAAGACGTCGCCGAGGGTGCGGTCGATCGAGCCGTACGTGTCGAGCATGAACGCGGCGGTGGCGTCGAGGGCGTCGAGGAGGTGCGGGAGGAGCGCCGTCGGGAGGTCGTCTTTCTCCCAGAGCGGGTCGGTGAGGGCCGCGCGGGCCGCGTCGTCGAGGTCGGGGAGGGCAAAGATCTGCTCGCGCCAGACGAGGTAGGCGTGCGCTGCCCGGGACTCTTGGCGGGCGTGACCGTCGAAGCCCAGGATACGGGCCGCGAGGGTGCGGACCTGCGGCGAGGCGGCCTGAGCGCGGTCGAGGTCGGCGTTGAGGGCCCGCCGTAGTGCCTCCTGCCAGGCGGCGGTGCCCACCCACATCTCGTCGAGCGAAAGTTCGACGGCGTCTTCGAAGGTGAAGTCCCACGCGCCCGAGAGGACATCGACGGCCCGCACGCCGCGCGTGTTCCGGCGGCCCGGCGTGTCGTTGTAGATGTACGATGGGTAGCGGTCGGCGGTGAGTGGGCTGTCCTCGAGCATCACGTCGGGCGCGATGTTGTTGTTCTGCATGTAGCCCGCGGCGGGGGTCTCGAGCTGGACAAGATCCTCCAGAGGATGGATCCCCAGCCACGCGGTCGCCGAGGTGTTGCCGGACACGGGCCGGTTCCAGTCGTGGCCGTCGGGACGCATCGGGGTGCGGCCCGCGCGGACGTACCAGGAGTCGCCGTGGCGGTCGCCGAACATGAGGTTCTGCGGGAACATGCCCAGCCGGCGCATGGCCTGCTTCACCTCGGCGATGCCGGTCGCGTGGTTGATCTCGTAGACCTCCTGATCGAAGTCGCCGGCGGTGTGCATGTAGGACGTGCTCACCACGTAGGCCTTGCCGTCTTGCCGCGCGACGACGGGGGACAGGACATCGTTGTGGCGGGTGTAGGCGAAGGTGCGGGTGACCGGGTCGCCGCCGCGCACCTCGATCGTGACATCGTGCGTCTCCATCCGGCGCCACTCGCCGTCGTAGCGGTAGCGCAGCGAGTCGGCAGGGTCGACCTCGACCTCGTAGCAGTCGGCGACGTCGGGCGCGCCGGTGGTCATCCCCCAGGCGACGTTTCGCGTGTGCGTGAGGATCAGCAGTGGTCCGAGCGAGTAGGCCGCCGCGTGGAGATCGCCCGCGTGCATGCGTGATTCATAGGTGAAGGCGCCGTCGATCCCGCCGTGAGGGTCGCTCAGCACGATCATGGCGTTGGCGCGGGTGCGCCAGGGAGCCAGGATCCATTCGTTGGACGCGTTCCGGTCCGCTCGGGCGAGGGCATCCCGGTCGGCGGCCGCCAGCTGGACCCCGCCCCGCGCGCAATCCTGCAGACCCTGTCCGGCCTGGTAGCCGGGCCAGAGCACGAAGCGCGACAGCACCACCGGGTCCCAGGGTTCGAGGTCGGGCGCCCAGTCCGGGGTGTCGTCCGGGTGCTCGGCCATCCAGGCTTCCATGCCCGCGACGTAGTGGGTGTAGTTCTGCTGCAGCTGGGGGCTCAGCCGGCCAAATCCTGCCTGCGCCTCCTCGACGTGTCGCCACATGCGCGACTGCATGTCCGTGGCGACGGCGTTCGCGGTGGGCGGACCGCCGAAGCCCGAGGTCGTTCCGTCCCCGAATGCCGCCGCAAGCTCGCCGCGCCCGGCGAGGAACATGTTCAGGATAAACTCAAGTTGATCTTCGGCCTGGGCGTACCCGAGACCGTAGAACCCGGCCTCCTCGGTGTCGGCGATGATGTGGGGAACGCCCCATGGGTCGCGGTGGATGGTGACCTGGGCTGAGATGTTCGGCGCGCTCGTGGCGGCCATCGCCAACAGGACCGCGCCGAACGTGAACGTGCGGGTGAAGTTCATGGGAATCGCTCCTCGCTACCGCGGAAACCGTATCAGCTGATCGCGCATCGGCGTCTCGCCTCGCCGAGTCTCCGGCTCGTGCATCTCGCATGGTCCGGCTGGTCCTTGGCGGCAGAAGCCCAACAGGTCGAAGGCGTCGTGCACGAACGGCAACCCTTCCGCACCGAGCGGCACGTTCTCGTCGGTGATGTGGAAGTGCAGGTGCGGGCCACCCGAGTTGCCGGAGTTGCCGACCTGGCCGAGCACGTCGCCGCGCCGCACCTGCTGGCCGACCTGGACCGGCACGCTCCCGGGCAGAAGGTGGGCGTACAGCGCGTAGCGGCCCTGGCCGATGTCCAGAATGACGTGGTTGCCGATGGCGGTGGACAGGTTGAAGTCAGCGGGGCGTGAGGTCTCTCCGGGACGGTTCTCCGGGACGCCGTCGAGCACGGAGGAGATCATCCCGTCCGCCACGGCGATCACCTCCGCGCCGTAGCCCGGATAGGTGTCGTTGTCGCCGCCTTCCACCGGGCTGGCGCGACCCTCGGCGTCGACCAGCATGTAGTCGATCGCGTACCGTTGCGCGAACGCCGAGCGCCCGAAGAGCTGGAGCGGCATGCGGCGGTGCCCGGAGTCGTTGGAGGGACCGTTGAAGACGGCCCACGGTCCGCCCCGGAGCGGCGGCCCGATCGCGATCACGGAGCCCTCGTGGATCGGCGTCTCCAGCGCCACGTAATCGGCCTCGGTGGAGTCGCCCGCGGGAAGGTCGAACCACACGCGGTGGAAGAACTGCCGCGGGGTGGTGGCCGATGCCGGCAGGGGCAGCATGACGTACACCACGCCGTGCGACCGGGGCTCGATGGTTCGCTGCACGACCGGATCGTCCTGCTGCAGGAACGGCGGCAGCATGTTCGCGCTCAGCTCCTCGCCCGAGTACTCCAGCAGGCGCCGTCCCTCTGCCGATTCGGCGAAGATCTCCACGCGCGTCACCTCGGCCGGGGCGGGGAGGAAGCTCGTGATCAGGAGCTCGTAGACGAAGTAGCGGGTGTCTCCGGAGACGAGCGGGCCGGGCGGGACGGGCACGCG